>JAFDYP010000327.1 GCA_018267355.1 Bacteroidota bacterium | reverse complement strand
TATCAAAGACTTTGTCCCTGCTCTGTGCAGGTATGCCTATACCATTGTCTGCTATCGTGATCTCAAATCCCTCAATACCCATCACCGTCTTGATCTTGACCATCGGTGTTTGGCTCTCATTATACTTCAGACCATTGGCTATGAGGTTTTGGAATAGCTGGAGCATCTGCGTGCGGTCCGCCTTGATCTCCGGCAGGCCACCCGATGTCACCATGGCATTCTTCTCGGACATCATCACTTGTAGGTTGAGGCGTATTTCTTCTACTATATTTTCCAGTTTTACATTTTCTATCTGTGGGTTGGCGTCTACCTTGGCCAGGCGGAGCATGTCTATGATCAGATTGTCCATGCGCTTGGCTCCGTCTATGGCAAAGTGGAGAAAATCTTTCTGTTGCTCGGTGATATTGCCGCCCAGTGTGCGCTCCAGCAGGCTCATGTAGCTGTGTATCATGCGCACAGGCTCGCGTAGGTCATGAGATGCTACATTTGCAAATTGCTTCAGCGAATTGTTTGAGCTTTCCAGTTTGCTTACGTATACCTGTATCTCCTCGTTTTTCTGCTTTAGCAGTTGTGATTCTTTTTCCTTCTGCTCTGATTCAAATTCCTTTTTTGCACGTGTCAGCGCATTGGTCTTGTCCGTGTCAAAAAACTCACGGAGCAGCCTGTTGTACTTCTCCATGTAGGCCAGTGCCTTTTCATACTGATGATCATCCTTGAGCAGAGCAGCCAGCTTTTCGCAGCAGTTTGAAAGCTCTTGCTTATTATCTATTTCGATAAAAACCTTTTCGGCAGCATAAAGCATACCAATACCTTTCTTATGCTCACCCATTTTGAAATAGCAGTCACCAATACCCATTTTGGTCATGCCTTTTTCGTAGAGACACTGATTTTGTGAGAAATAGCTGAGCGCCGTATTGAAGTGCTCCAGTGCAGCAGGATAATTTTGCAGATTATTGGCCACATAGCCCATATTGGCCCGTACTACGGCAGTGCTGTATTGATCATTATTGGCTATGTCTATGGCCAAAGCTCTTTCAAACATTTCCTGTGCCTCGGTATTCTTGCCGGCCTGCTCACAAAAATTGCCATAGAGCACGTAGCACTTTGATAGTTTGAAGGTAGAGTTGAGTGCTGTATTGATCTCGATGGCTTTTTGGAGGTACTCCTCCATGTCCATCTTATAGCGCGAGGCAGAGAGCATCAGGGCAGTATTGTAGTAGTACGATGCCTGAAACTGTTTCTCTGAGGCAGTGGTTTCCTCTTTATTTTCGAGCAGGCGTATACCCTTCAGGTAGGTCTGCTGGGCCTCATACACATCCCCTTTAAACTGGTAGGCATTGCCAAGGGTCATATATAGCTTGTGGCCCATCACCTGGAGGTCATCCCAGTCCAGGGTGCGCAGCAGTTCATTGATGATGTCTATACCACCGTCATAATCATTGAGCACAAAAGTCTTGTAGTATGCATCGAGGTATCGTGTAGTAGCTATCTCTATGAGGTCTGTCGAGTACCGGGATTTAGCAGCGGCAGCATTGATATATTCTATCGCATCTTTATTACGGCGGTCACAGAGCCTTTGCGCCTCTGCCACCAGCTCGTCAAAGCTTAATCTTTGGTCTATATGAAGGGGTTGGGCTGACATGGTTTCGGGGAATTAGTTATCACTACGGCCTATCTGGGTCCAGTATGTGCCGTCCCATATGAGCATCAGGGTACCTTTGTCAGCCAATTGAGAAGAGTATCCGCTTGTAGCAGTTTGCAGGTGTGTAGAGGTACCGTTATTGAGCTGTATCGTGTGTCCGTTGCCACCAGAGGAGAGACATTCTATTATGATCATCTGGCCTATCTTCCTGCCCGGCATGATGGTCATTCCGGCATTACCCACGTTAGTATTCACCTGGTACATGGCATAGTTGGGATTGATGGTGAAGTTACCACTCACATTGATAACGGAGTCGCTGAGCGAGACAGTCTTTGTGATCAGGTCAGAAGCTACTACTCTGCCGGTCTTACTTACGGTCAGCGCGTTGCCACGAGCAGTACTGGTACCATTGCCCACCTGAAAGAGTACATCAGAAGCGGCCACACTATCCACTGCATTGGCGGAGGTATCATTGTATGCCCCCACCACCATCGAGTTAGGGTTCTTAGCTATGACATTGTTGCCCATTGCCACTGCACCAGTGCCTATAGCACTTGCGCTTTTGCCTATAGCCACTGTATTGGCACCTGATGCGAGTGCGTCCGTACCCATTGCTATAGATCCGCTGCCTATACTAGCATCGTCCCACTGCGTACCGGTCACAGTACCTACGCGAAAGGCACCCTTGGCAGGTATCCATTCCATGCGCTTGCCTGCACCAGAGGCCGGAGTCACGCCGGTATTGTCTCCTGTAGCGAGGAAGGCACCGCCTGTAGTATACCGTATAGCCTCTACCCCTCCGCGCTTGATGATCACATCACGGTTATCCAGGGTGCCTAGCCAGTTATTGTTAGTACTCAGGCCGCTATTACCGCCTGCCAGCCATACGGGTTTGGTAGCAGGTATCAGATTGCCTGCTGTTTGTACATTCAGCAGGCCGGAGGTGTCGTACTTGATACTATTTATATCTGCTGCAGAGGAGCCCGCATATAGCGCAAATGGCACACTGAGCAGCTTGGTAGTGCCCATAGTAGTATAGGTGGTACCGCCGGTAAAATCCATATCGACCTGCATATACTTA
>JAFDYP010000326.1 GCA_018267355.1 Bacteroidota bacterium | reverse complement strand
GTCCGCGCCCGGGCGGTCATACGATATCTGTCACCTATCAGCAGCCCGGGGCGCGTCAGGACCGTCAGGGCACGTACAGCGCCTACATGCTGACGGCTATATTCAATGATCCGCAAAGCAAACCTGTGAGGGCCCTGGAGGCAGGGGGTATCCTGACCAATGTGAAGGCAACATATGAATGCAATAACTTTCAGGGATCTTTCAGGCTGTACGCAGATGTGCCATCAGACAGATTTCAGGACGCCTTTCAGATAGTAGATAGCACTATTGTTGCATTGTGCCGGAAGGATTACTTTTCTCTGGACGATCTGAATGCTGAACATCAGAGGATTTCAGATGAATTTAATCAACTGCGTACCCATACACATACGTTTATGATGCAGGTAGCGAGGTACCGGTTTTCGGACGATGAATATTATTTTTCGTCTCTGGCAGATAGTATCACCAGTGTGGATCTGCCAGCTATGCGCCGCTATATAGCAGATTATTTTATAGACCATACAGGTGTGAAATGCTTATATACTGACACTGCTGCGCTCAGCATGCAGCCTCTGGCATCTCGCTACTATGAGGTCAATGACTCAGTGAAAGAGATAGCATTCAGATATCCGCAAAATGTAACAGATATAGACAGTGCCGGCTACAGAGACCTGCAGCGCCTGATACAGTGGCTGAAAATCAATCCTGATATACATGTTCAGGTGAATGGCTATGCAGACAAAGGCGAGTTTGACAAGGCTTATGATACCACTGTCATAAATTTTATCCGCAATACACCCACTTTTCGCAAGGCTATGCCGGACCATATGCAGGCCAGGTACCTGCGTATAGAGATGATGAGGGCTATGAAGATAGCAAAGGCGCTATATGAAGCCGGCATCACTGATGACCGCATCACGGGCACCAGTATGAGTTTTAGCTCTGAAGACGACCAGCAGGCTGCTGCCAATAGGAAATGTACCGTGACCCTGGAGAAGATCCGCCCTCATATGTCGCTGTATGAATACCACTTCGGGCATAAGAAAGATGAAGTGGCCCCTGTAAGCGGGAGATAGCCTCGAAGGCTATTTGCTATCTGAGCTATCCGGCCCATCTGTGCCGGGCGAGTCGTATTTGCTCGGGTCCACGTCTATGTCATCAGGCATTTCCTTGGCCAGCCAGAGATCTATCTCACCTCCCAGGTGTATGCGCCCGCCGCCATACTGCGGCGATTGTTTGTAGACAAATGCTCTGGCTTTCTCAGCGTCAGACATACCGGGAGCCATGACTGCACCTGTCGTGAGGTTAAATTCTTCCTTTAGCTTCATGACAGCCTCGTCATAATGCAGTCCGATAAGATATGGTACTGGTATGGTAGTATTGCCGAGGCCCTCGCCTACCAGTAGGGTGATCGTGCTACCCTTCGGTATCTTGCTACCTGCTTTGAGAGGCCGTCCGTTCACCAGCATGCCGATGAGGGCGTCGCGGTGTGGATCAGGTTTGTATACCGGCTCGCCTACTTTAAATCCGATACCTTCCAGCTGGATCCGGGCATATTTGTAGGAGCTCTTGCCTACCAGGTCAGGCACATCGGCCAGCGGAGCGCTGCTGGCATTTACTGTCAGGTAGATGGTGCGGCCGGATTTGACGGAGCTGCCTGCCTTGGGACTCTGTTCTACTATACTTAGCGGTGGCTTATCAGTCATATAGGCTGAGTCCATGATCTCGTACTCCAGGTGGTATTTGGCCAGGGTATCGGTGGCGGCGTCAAACTGCAGACCATGAATATCCGGTACGACCAATGTCTGCCCGTGGCGGGTATATACGCGCAGGCCCCAATTGACCAGCATCAAGAGAATGATAGTCAATCCCATGGCTATCAGTATATTGTACAGGAGTGTTTTGGTCAGGTACTTCTTCAATGCCGGAGCGTTTATGACAAATATATAGGTTTGACAATAGAACCGTCTACCCAAACGCAGAATGGCTGCCATAAATTGTACAAGGTAAAGGACAGGTATAGCGGGTTATACTATTATTTGATAGCCGTTGCAACATAAATTTCCTCAAAATACGTCTACACCTATACATCTTATTTAGAATTGGTCTAAATTTGCATCTGTGTCTGAAGAAAGATCAAAGGAAGAGATAAAGGCTGCTGCCATAGAGGTGCTGAAAACTATATTTGACCCGGAAATCCCGGTCAATATCTATGAGCTCGGCCTGATCTATGAGGTGAATGTGATGGAGGGAAATGTGATAGAAATAGTGATGACACTCACCTCACCCAGCTGCCCAGTAGCAGGTACGCTGCCCGGCGAGGTAGAGGAGAAGGTCAAGAGTGTATCCGGTGTGACAGATGCGGTGGTAGAGCTCGTCTTTGAACCCGCCTGGAACCAGGATATGATGAGCGAAGAGGCGAAGCTCGAACTAGGCTTTATGTAAAGCAATCAAAAGAACAAGCAATCATAAATCAACAATCATAAATCAAAACAATGTATCCAGCAGAACTAGTAGCGCCGATGAAGGCAGACCTCACAGGTGTGGGATTCAAGGAACTCACCAGTGCAGCAGATGTAGATACTGCCATGGCTGATAAAGAAGGTACGACCTTCCTTTTCTTTAACTCTGTATGCGGCTGCGCAGCAGGCGCTGCCCGTCCGGCACTGAAAAATACCGTGCAGTCAGCTACCAAGCTCCCTACACACCTCGTCACCGTATTTGCCGGCGTGGATAAGGAGGCAGTGGACAAAGCACGCCAGTACACGCTGCCGTATCCGCCATCCAGCCCGTCTATGGCCCTGTTTAAGGATGGCAAGCTCGTACACTTCGTAGAGCGCCATCAGATAGAGGGCAACTCTGCCGCTACTATCTCCGAGCACCTCAAAAAAGTTTTCGAACATTACTGCTAAACATCCTGTTATAATATTTAATAAGGCCGGTCTTTCCGGCCTTATTAATTTAATATCGATGTATTTGCCTCAATACTCAATACCCACTACTCAATACATTTGCATTACTATATTTGCCCCCGTAAATCAAAAAAGTGATGTCTCAATTCAATAAGCTGAAAGTGCAGGCTGTGGTCAATGAAACACCCGACTCGGTCTCGGTATCTTTTGAAGTGCCGGATAGCCTGCTGACAAATTATGCTTTCCAGCCGGGCCAGTATACTACCCTCCGCCTGAATATAGATGGCGAGCTGGTGAATCGCAGCTACTCTTTCTGCAGTTCACCCTTTGCGGGTGAGCCTATGACCATAGCCGTAAAGCGTGTGCAGGGAGGCAAGGGCT
>JAFDYP010000325.1 GCA_018267355.1 Bacteroidota bacterium | reverse complement strand
GGGTAGGGTCCGCGTTTGCTATATCCTTTATATACGGTGCCAGCTCAGCGCTGATCACCATATATGCCCACATAGGAACGATAGCATTGACCGAAGAGTACAAGACCACGTATTTATCGCGATAGGTGGACCAGTCAGTGCTCTTTACTTGTTCACGAAAATCCGCCTCGCGTAGGATCAATCCCTTGAAAAGAAAATCTTTCATATCGATCACTACCATATCAGACTCTGCTGGCAGGAGATCTGCCAGATCTATCGTGATGATATTCTTCTGGGCTACTTTATTGATGATAGGATCCGGAGTTTGCATATACTTATGACGTACTGCAAAATTAAATAGTTTAGATCACTTGAAGACACTACAGTTTTTAGACATCATTTCTTCTACGTCTTTGCCATACATATCCGTATAGCCCCTTTCCAGAGCTTTGCCAAAAGCCTCACATGCCAGGTTGACCTGCTTCATTTCCATACGGATGAGCCCCAGGTTTCTATATGCATAAGAATTGCCCGGATATAATGCTATAGAGATATTGATATCCTTCAATGCACCCTCCAGATCCCCCATTTTCATTTTGCTATATGATCTATTGCTGTATGGCACACCTTCTTTCGGCTGCTGTTTGATACACTTGTCAAAATACTGAACAGAGCGTTTGTATTCTCCCATGTGCTGGTAGGTGAAGCCGAGATTTGACAGTATTGCGACATCATCAGGAGCAGCCTGCTCTCCCCTCTGGAGGCAAGCCAGAGCCTCTGCCGGCTGCCCTATTTCATCATATATGGCCGAGAGATTTATAAGCACACCCAGATCGCTCGAATCGAGTTTATACGCGTATTGAATATCCTTTAATGCACCCTGAAAATCTCGCTTCTGCAATTTTGCTGCTCCCCGATTAAGATAATACGGACGGATGTCCGAGTCCTTTGTAGCATACTTCAGCCCCGTATTAAAATCGCTTATTGCTTCATCAGGCATACCGGCACTCATCAGTATATTGCCCCTGTTCATGTAAAGCCAGTTTATAGAAGAGTCTCTGCCGATTGCTTCTGAGAATGCATTGAAAGCCGCTTGAAGGCTATCGGTGTGGATAAGGTAAATACCCTTGTATCCATAATATAGTGCGTTGCCGGGGTCCAGGGCTATAGCGCCGTCTATCATGCTGATAGCCTGAGCGTAGTTTTTATTTTTTGCAGCCTTTTCAGATTTTTCCAGCAGATCTGCAGATTTCTGTGCGGTGGCAGAACTGCCGCATATCAGGAGCAGCAATGCGGCTAAAAATGTTTTCATAGTACGGGTTTGAAGTTTAATTTTTTTCAGGTTTCGCTATCATATCGATCACACCTTGCAGCTGATACATTTTTCGCGCTATGTCACTCTGCTCATCGGCCCACTGGTCATACTGCTCTATGGTCTCTGCTATCTCTGCCAGGTAGCGTACGCGAGATGGTGGTATGACTTGTGTCTTGCTGGCAGTGCTTTTGGCAGAAGTATGCTCTACTGTGAAGGGAATACCCGTATTCTTTGACACAGCATGAAAGAGCACCTCAAAGAGGTGATTGACTCCTGCATCGTTGAACTGTGAAGCGATAGTCCCCACGATAGGCAGGTCTTCATCCTTCGCCTGAAACATATTGTGATTACGCTTGTATTGCTTTCGTACGTCATGTAGTGAATCCAGCGCCCCCGCTTTGTCAAATTTATTGATCGCTATCACATCGGCATAGTCCAGCATGTTGATCTTCTCCAGCTGCGATGGAGCGCCATACTCTGGCGTCATCACATACATAGATACATCACAATAGTCCAGTATAGACGCGTCACTCTGGCCTACACCAGCGCTCTCCAGTATGATAAAATCATATCCTGCCGCACGGCAAATGTCCAGAGACTCCTGTACATGCTCGCTCAGGGCCCGGTCGCTCTCGCGTGTAGCCAGTGAGCGCATATATGCACGCGGGCTTGAGATAGAATTCATGCGGATGCGGTCTCCCAGTAGTGCCCCTCCGGTCTTTTTCTTAGAGGGGTCCACAGATATGACAGCTATAGTCTTGTCAGGGAAATGCATGAGATACCTGCGCACGATCTCATCCGTTACAGATGATTTGCCGGCACCACCTGTACCGGTGATACCGAGTACCGGTATTTTTTTATTACTCTGCTTCAGATCCAGTTTGTTGCCGTTTTCTGCATAGGTGATGGAGCGGGCGATATTCTTCCAGTCCTTAGGGTTGAGATTTTTTAGTTCACCATTCAGTGAGGATACCGTTTGGAAGTCGCACTGCTTTACCAGGTCTTCTATCATGCCCTCGAGGCCCATGTGGCGGCCATCGTCCGGAGAGTATATGCGTGCGATACCATAGTTATGGAGATCTTCAGCCTCGGTGGGTAGTATCGTACCACCGCCACCGCCAAAGATCTTGATATGGCCGCAATTCCGCTCTTTCAGCAGGTCGTACATGTACTTAAAGAACTCGACATGGCCACCCTGATAGGAGGTCACTGCGATGCCTTGCGCGTCTTCCTGTATAGCCGTTTCTACTATTTCCTGTGCGCTGCGGTTGTGGCCCAGGTGGATCACCTCTGCGCCTTTGGCCTGCATGATGCGGCGCATGATATTGATAGCCGCGTCATGTCCATCAAAGAGAGATGCGGCAGTGACAATGCGGACATTGTTGGTCGGAGTGTAGCTCATGGGACTTCAAAACTACGCTTTCAAAGTAAAAGTCCAAAGGCGCCACTTTCGTGAAACGAATTCTTCATATCTTGCTTAGAGATTACCTTCAAGAAAGAAACGGAAATCATGAAAACTGCAACCCTTACACTTTTACTGGTATTGTGTTTTTTTGATCCTATACGGGCCCAAACATCTAATTGGCTGTGGGCAAAGGGGGCGGGAGGTTCTGGAATACAGGAGGAACAGGATGCAGTAGCAGACAAGGATGGGAATGTCTATATTACGGGGTATTACAGTGGCAGCTCAATAACGTTTGATAGCGTCACGCTGCCCAACAGCTTGTCTCAGAATGTATTTTTCCTGGCTAAATACTCGCCCGCCGGTACGCTTCTATGGGCGCGGAGCACAAATCCCTACCAGAGTACGGGTTGCGCTATCGCTACAGATGATAATGGCAGTGTGTATGTGTCGGGCAATTTTCAAAAAGACACTATTGCTTTTGACAACACACACGTGGTTGTTAACCACACCTATGGTCGATCATTTGTGGTAAAATATGACAGTGCGGGAGTGGTGCGAAATGTTTTTGCATCTGCCGACAATTATATTTATGATGTCAATAGTATTGCCTCTGATGGGCGGTATATGTATGTAGTCGGTACATTTTTGGGGAGTAGTTTTACTTTGGGGTCTCAGACATTGTCTGGATATGCCGGCATCCGTTCCGCCTTTATCGCTCGCTATACAGAGAGTGGTGACGTGTCATGGGCGCAGGCCATCACACCCATCGATTCTGTAGACTTATTTGGTACTGCCATTTCGGTAGATCGGTCTGGCCACCTCTATGTGGCGGGCACGTATGCAGGTAGCGGCGCCAGATCGGCAAATCAAACAACGACCTCTTCTTATGCATATTCCGTTTTTGCGGCTAAATATGACACAGCGGGTCATACTATATGGATCAAAAGCGGAGGTGGTGATTTTTACGAACTACCAAAAGATATAGCAGCGGATGGACTAGGCAATGTCTACATGACTGGGCTCTACCATGGCGATTCGATCAGTTTTGCTTCATACACATTTCATTCGGCCAACCCTTCGCATACGCTGCAGTATTCTGACTTATTTCTTGTAAAGTTTGACTCTGCTGGAAATGTTGTTAATGCTTTGGCCGGAGGTGAGACAGGAAAAGTAGATGGCGGTTATTCTCTGGCTGTCGACAATGTAAACAACATCTATTTAACAGGTGGTTTTGGCAGCACCTTTCATTTTGGATCGAGCATATTGACTGCTCCGGCAGGATCGGAAGATGCTTTGTTTCTGCTCATAATGGATAGCGATTTGCACGTATACTGCTCAGATGTACAAAGAAGCGGAGGTGATGACCAGAGTTCGATTGCATTGGATAAAAATGATAACGTATATGTTGGCGGTGATTTTGAGGATAGTCTTTTCGCCCCCGATGGACATGGATTGACATTAGTGGGACAGGAAAATATCTTTGTGGCACGTTACAGTTGCTCGGGCCTGCATGTCGGCTACAGAGATTTGTCAGATGCGCCGGCGATCACGGTGCACCCTAATCCCTCGTCATCTGTCTTTTATTTTGAAGGAGTAAAACCAGGAGACTTCTTGGATGTATATGACCAGACCGGGCGCAATATCACTAGCAGAAAATCAGATGAGTACGGCTCTTACAAGGTAAATCTCGGCGGCATGGCTGCCGGCCTTTATTTTTATCAGATAAGAAGGCAAAACGACATACATTTTCAGGGCAAAATCAGAGTGGAATGATCTCACAGATTATCAAACTGGTATAGCGGATCTATGGGTGTATCCGGCTTTACGCTGCACAGTGTATGGATATGGCCATCCTTGAGACCGTAGGCCCAGCCATGTATCTCCGGCTTATTGCCTTTCTTCCACGCCTTCTG
>JAFDYP010000324.1 GCA_018267355.1 Bacteroidota bacterium | reverse complement strand
AGCCACGAGTACATCCTCAGTAGTGGTCTCATAGGTAGCAGGTACTGTCTTGTAGGTCACAGTAGCAGCCTTGAGGATCACGGTGTCAGTGATGGTCTTGTAGGTAGCCGGTATGGTCTGCACCTTGTAGGAGAGCGGCTTGTCTATCACAGTCTCCTCATGAGTCTCATACTTGTCAGGCATATAGCAGCGTGCATAGCACTTGCCTACCTCTGCATTGGCAGGCATATCAGACGGCGCAGCCGCAGGGCGCGTGGTAGCCGTAGGAGCTGCCATGGTATTTGTTGCCTGTTTGATAGCTACCTTGGGTGCTACTGCCGGTTTAGGCGTGGTAGCTACCGGTGTTTTGATCTTGACAGCAGGTGTCTTGACCTCGGTCTGTACCTTGGCGCTGTCTGTAGGAGAGGTGATGGTCATATTGCCCGAAGGGCTCACCACAGTGGCGTTAGGATTGTCCTGCTTGTATTTGTCCAGGTTCGGATTTCCTGTATTGATAAAGATCTGTGCCTGTGCGCCGGTGAAGGCTGCTGCAAACAATACCGTCAGTGTGAGTGCTGCTCTCATATTTGTTTTTGAATGAAACAATGTGACGAAATTACTCCTATTTTTAGCTTTGGCAAATCGTACCGGTGTGGATTAACCTATTTATACTACACTTGCAGCGCCATTTTTCTGTATACCAAACTATAGTGAGATATGTCAGTGATCAATGAAGTAATAGAGCGTGCGTGGGAGGACCGCGAGCTGCTCAAAGATAAAGCCACACAGGACGCGATCCGCGAGGTGATAGAGCACCTGGACAAAGGCAAGCTGCGCGTAGCCAAACCAGCCGGAGATAAGTGGCTGGTGAATGACTGGATCAAGAAGGCGGTGATCCTCTACTTCCCCATACAGCAGATGGAGACCATCGAGGCAGCGCCATTTGAGTATCACGACAAGATGAAGCTCAAGACCGGCTATGCAGCACTGGGTGTGCGCGTGGTGCCTAACGCCGTGGCGCGCTATGGTGCCTTCCTGGCCAAGGGTGTGATCATGATGCCATCCTATGTCAATATCGGTGCCTATGTAGACGAGGGTACCATGGTAGATACCTGGGCCACTGTGGGCAGCTGCGCGCAGATAGGCAAGCATGTACACCTGAGCGGTGGCGTGGGCATAGGCGGTGTGCTGGAGCCTGTGCAGGCCGCACCGGTGATCATCGAGGATGGTGCCTTTATCGGTTCACGCTGCATCGTAGTGGAAGGTGTGCGTGTGGGCCGGGAGGCCGTACTTGGCGCGAATGTAGTCCTCACGATGTCTACCAAGATCATAGACGTGACAGGCTCCGAGCCGGTAGAGTACAAGGGCTACGTGCCGGAGCGCTCTGTGGTGATACCGGGCAGCTATCCTAAGAAATTTGCCGCAGGCGAGTACAATGTGCCGTGTGCCCTGATCATAGGCAAGCGCAAAGAAAGCACTGACCTGAAGACCTCTCTCAACAATGCTTTGCGTGAGCATGATGTGGCGGTGTAATTTGAATGAACGGATATTGACTTATAAATGAATCTCGCCGATAAACTCACCAGTCCTGTTTTTCAAGCCATGTCTGAGGTGGCTGACCGCCTCGGGCTGGAGACCTATGTGGTGGGCGGCTATGTGCGCGACCTGCTGATGCGGCGCCCGTGCAAGGATATAGACTTCGTATGCGTGGGCAGTGGTATCGCTCTGGCCGAGGCGGCTGCAAAGTCGCTGAACCCTCGGATCAATGTCAATGTGTTCAAGAACTTTGGTACGGCGCAGTTTCGCTATGAGGACCTGGACCTGGAGTTTGTCGGTGCCCGGAAAGAATCTTATCAGCGCGACTCGCGCAAGCCTATCGTAGAAGAAGGTACGCTGCAGGACGACCAGAACCGCCGCGACTTTACCATCAATGCGATGGCGATATCGCTCAATAAAAAGACCTTTGGCGAACTCATAGATCCATTCGACGGGTTGGCGGATATAGACACCGGTGTGATACGCACGCCGCTCGATCCTGATATCACCTTCAGCGATGATCCGCTGCGCATGATGCGGGCCATACGCTTTGCCACACAGCTCAATTTCTACATACAGCCCGAGACGCTCGCGTCTATAGCGCGTAATAAAGACCGCATCGCTATCATCTCTCAGGAGCGCATCACTACGGAGCTCAATAAGATCATACTGGCTAAGAAGCCATCCATAGGGTTCCGCCTGCTGGAGGAGACGGGGCTGCTGGCTATCATCCTGCCAGAGATGCAGAAGCTGAAAGGCGTGCAGACGGTAGACGACAAGAGCCACAAGGATAACTTCTACCACACGCTGCAAGTGCTGGACAATATCACCTTCTCGACCACTGATCTCTGGCTGCGCTGGGCTGCTATCCTGCATGATATAGCCAAGCCACCTACCAAGCGCTTTGAGCCGGGTGTGGGCTGGACCTTTCACGGGCATGAGGTACTCGGGTCTAAGTGGGTGCCGCGCATCTTCCGCAATCTGAAACTGCCTGCGGGTGGTGAGATGAAGTTTGTACAGAAGATGGTGTACCTGCACCTGCGCCCCATAGCGCTGACCAAAGAGGAGATCACAGACTCTGCGCTGCGGCGCTTGCTCTTTGAGGCGGGAGATGATATAGACTCGCTGATGAAACTCTGTGAGGCCGATATCACGAGCAAGAACAAGGCGAAGGTGAACCGCTACCTCCAGCGCTTTGAGATGGTGCGGGAGAAACTCAAAGACGTAGAGGAGCGCGATAGCATCCGCAACTTCCAGCCGCCGGTGAGCGGTGAGCTGATCATGCAGGTGTTTAATATCACCCCATCTCGCGAAGTGGGGGTGATCAAGGACCGCATCAAAGAGGCGATACTCGAAGGCGAGATCAAGAACGACTACCAGCAGGCATACGACATGATGCTGAGGCTGGGCGCAGAGCTGGGACTGAAGCCTGTATCGTAAAGCGTCCTGCCAATCATAAATCATAAATCACAAATCAGAAATTGCAAGCTGTCATCAACAGGAAAACACTTCTGGTAATTTGCGGCCCCACGGCCATCGGCAAGACCGCGCTCGCCATAGACGTGGCAAAGCGACTGAATACAGAGATCATCTCTGCAGACTCGCGCCAGTTCTACAGAGAGATGAGCATCGGTACGGCGAAGCCCGCCGCAGTAGAACTCGCCGAAGTGCCCCACCATTTTATCAATAACCTCTCTATACATGATCACTACACCGCCGGTATGTATGAGAAAGAAGTGCTGCCGCTGCTCGATGAGCTTTTTGCGAAGCATCATATCGTAGTGATGGTGGGCGGGTCAGGATTATTCATCAAGGCGGTCTGCGAGGGTTTCGATGACTTTCAGAATGATGTGATCACAGATGAAGTGAAAGAGAAAGTACGCGCACTCAGCCTGGAGCAGATGCAGCAGGAGGTAGCGCGGCTCGACCCTGCTTTCTACGCAGTAGTAGATAAACAAAATCCCCGCAGGCTACAGCGCGCACTGGAGGTGATCTATGGCACCGGCCGGAAGTACAGCGACCAGCGCAGCGGCGCGAAAATTGAAAGACCCTTCTCTATCGTCAAGGCAGGCCTGGAGCTGGAGCGCAGTGCCCTCAATGACCGCATCAACCACCGCGTAGACCAGATGCTCACCGATGGCCTCTGGGCTGAGGCAGAAGCACTCTATCCTTACAAACATTTACAGCCGCTACAGACCGTAGGCTATCAGGAGATCTTTGATGCGATAGACGGTAAAACTACACGTGAGCAGGCCATAGAGCTGATCAAACAAAACACCCGACAATACGCCAAGCGCCAGATGACCTGGTTTAAAAAAGATGAGGACGTGAGGTGGTTTGATACAGCGCGGGACTTTGACATCGCGCAGTTTCTGGAGCGATACATTTAGTAGCCTTGCCACCCTGTACGCTGTCTGTATGGCAGGGCTCCTGTTTTCTCAGACAGGTGCAGACCCCAATTTGGGGTGCGGCGGGTTT
>JAFDYP010000323.1 GCA_018267355.1 Bacteroidota bacterium | reverse complement strand
GACGGATACATCACTTCCTCTCCGGGAGATCATATCACACTGGCTGCAAGTAATACCCGTGGATGGACCGTCAATGCGGGCAATACGACAGTGAGTGCCTTGTCGTCTGCCAATCCATTCAATGTATTCTCTCACTCACGCCTCTATCCGGTAGGCGCCGGTACACATACGTTCTATGCTGTAGCAGAAAACTATATCGGCACTACGGGTACGGGTACGATCAATATAGACGCGAACCTGATCGTAAAATACTATCCGGCTGTCGGCGTGGCTATAGATGAACTGAGCCGGGACATGACATTCGCCATCTATCCCAATCCCGCCGCGGGCTATGTGATAGTGCATAGCAATGCTACGGATGCAGGAGATATCACCCTGCAGGACCTCTCCGGCAGGACTGTACGCCTACAGCCATCATCTGCTGCTGACACGCGCATAGACATCTCTGACCTACCCGCAGGTATGTACCTGGTACACCAGGGAGACCATGTGCGCAAGCTGGTGAAAGAATAAACTGTATCCCTCTATTCCTCATATGACGAGCCGGAGTTTTCTCCGGCTTGTCTGTTTTGGGGCATGGCATACAGTTTGGAGCATACCAGCAAAGCAACAGCATTATGGTCACACAGATAGCAGGCCTGGCAGGCAATACGGTCGGGTTTACCCTCACAGGAAACATCACAAAAGAGCACTATGACACGATCATCATACCGGCCATAGAGCAGGCCAACGGGAATGGCCCTCATATCAATCTGCTGCTGGTGATCAATACAGACCTATCCAACTTTACGATGGGTGCATGGATGAAAGACGCACTGGTAGGCCTCCAGAACCTGACCCGATTCAACAAAGTGGCTGTGGTATCTGATTCCCATCTGGTCCGAAACATGACCTCTATGGCCAATATGATCGTACCGGGTGAGTACAAATACTTTCTCCCTACGGAAGAAAACGAGGCGAAGGTCTGGGTGTCTGAAAGTGACGGCAGGATCTAGGTATATCGTATAGATCTGATGCAAGGCATCAGTCTGCATATAGCATTAAACTGCGTTTGTCAGCAGGTTTGGCAAGGACGGAGGCGGAGGCAAGACAGTAGCTCAATTTTGCTTTTGCATGTGCCTGACCAGGGCATTGATATTGCTCCTGAATGTACCGGAATGCGCGCCCATGCGGCTGGGCATGGCAGGATAGGTTACCTTCTCCCTCATATCATGAATATAATATACCTCAGTGCCGTAGGTCCTGAAAGTAGCATTGGGATCCGGATTGCGCATTTCCTTTTCACTATTGCCTATGATGTACCGGTACTGAGGTTTGCCAGCGTATGCGGTATCGTTTCGTATGCCTCTTACATCTTTGAAGGGTACGATCTTGTACTTGTACGGGTATTCGGTCTGCATGACTTCCTCCATCATATCTGATCTCCGCTCATCTCCGGCATCTTCTATGAGCAGGATGGTATTGCGGGCGTCAAAGTCGTCTGGTATGGGCTTGAGCTTTTGCTGGGCCGATGCGGTTTGCACTACCGCGATGGAGGCCAGAGTGAGGAGGAGGAGCCTTGCTATTCTCATAGTTGGATTTTGTGCTAATATAGGACTAAGTAACAGACGGAGGTGGTGAGCTTTTTGTTTTTGAACCAGAGATGAGGTTATTGCGGGCATGTTTATAGGTGGCGATCTCTCCGTCATTGTATTCCGCGAATAATATAGCTGGCCGGGTTTGTTTTTGAACCGGTGAGCATCTGTTAGTCAATGTATTGTCCCTTTGATCAGAAGACCTCAAATCGGTGAGAGAATTGAATTTGAATCGGGGCTGGCTTTTTACAGAAGGTTCGTAGAAGCCAGCCGCAACCCTCCTTCATCTACGAACAGCATATTTTATACCTACGGCAGCTGGTGGTAGCCGATACCCAGTCTATTTGTCGTCGGTCAGGTGACCAGCTACGACGGAGGGTAGACAGGCTGCGTCGCAAACGCAGGGCAGAGTGGTCACGCGTTTGGAAACGCGCGACAGAGCGACAAGCTTCCCTTCATCTACGAACAGCATGTCTTATACCTACGGGCGGCTAGCGGATCTTAATCATCATCAAGCTCGCCTGTTCCGTCACATCGCGAACACTCAACCTTCATTCTTCCTGTACCTTCACATTGACTGCATTGGTGCGGGTCGGAATTAGCTATACCAGTGGCTTCGGATAAAAAAGAAATATATCCAGCGTCCCTATTATAGCCTGACCCATTACATACATCACAGGTGTGCTTAGTATATCCCTTGCCATCACACTCATAACATTCCCTTGCCATAATCAAGTATTAATTGTTATAAAAATGCAGACTACAGAACTGCTACTAAATATTAAGACGCCCACTCCAAAATATGGTTGTACAGTGATGTGTTAAACTCGTGGTAAGAACTTACAAAATGTCAAGAAGGTAGATAATGCTATTAATCAATAGAAAAGTGTCAGCGGCTAACTGAGTTTATGCGCAGCAGAAGAATGATAAGCTCAAGTAAATGCAACATTCTTTCGCCAGAGATACAGAACGAATTGAATTTGAACGGGAGTTGACAACACGGCAGCAACATCTAGCGCACATGGCCGTGGCACAAGAACGCCCACCTCAAGCCTACCTGCATTCTTGCGCTATAGGGGGGAAGAATGTGAGATGGCTGCTTTGCAAACGCAGGGCAGAGTGGTCACGCGTTTGGAAACGCGCGACAGAGCGACAAGCTTCCCTTCATCTACGAACAGCATCAGGAGGTACACGCCATTATACTGATGCTGATATGTGGTGTTATTCTCCTTGTACTCGCCGTTGCGCTCCTCTTTCTGGCTCATCTATGCCGAGCCATCATGGTGCGCAATGATTATATCGTAAGCCTGGAGGCGCTGGAGTAGTACAGCTGGTGGTAGTAGAACACCCGTTCAAACTCACCCTGCATTCTTGCGCCAGATATAGATTTTTTATTATTCATTCTTTATATCAACACAAAAATCTTACCTTGGTCATTATCAAAAACCTCAACCCGGTAAGACCATGACCAAATACAAACTCCTCCTGACTGCTATTCTTGTGATAGGTGCAGTTTCATTTGCGATATCTCAACCTACCTCTAGCGCGAGCAGCACCGGCAGCCTGGGTGGTGGTGGCGCACCTATAGACGGAGGGATCACACTGCTGGTAGGCGGTATAGCTGCCTACGGCGCCAAGAAGATCAGGGATAACCACAAAAAAATGAAGGCTCAAAAGGATATCTGATCTGCACCTTATAGCTTTTTATGCTGGAAATCTGGAAGGAGAAAGTCTCAGTCTCCCGAGCTGAATTAGCCTTCTTTCTCAAAGTGATCTGCGTGTATGGCGCGTGGAAGCTGGTGCATGCCTACCTTTGGCGCACACCCGCGAGCATGGAGGCATGGCATCAGCAGCTCGTAGGTTATGAGGGTTTCTATGCGCTGCTGACGGCGCGTATACTGCATTTTTTAGGCTATCCTTCCTACTCATCCGGCGTGAGTATCATCATTGATTCTCAGCACTGGACCTATATAGCAGAGCACTGTCTGGCTATCCCGGCCATGGTAGTTTTTGGGTTTTCGCTTCTGCTATTTGAGGGCAAAGCCCTGGACAAGGCGTGGTTT
>JAFDYP010000322.1 GCA_018267355.1 Bacteroidota bacterium | reverse complement strand
TGCTTCTTAATTCAGTTTTTCTATCACTCAAAAACCAATCATATGCAGATCCCAGTGATCAAACAACTGGCCGAAACACATAGTATAGAGGTGCTCCGGGCTGCCGAAGATGCTATCATCAATGAGCAAAAGCCTGCTATAGAGATACAGGGCAAGGATGAAGGCGAGCAGCTCACACATGTGCTCGCTGCCATAGAGATATTGAATGATATGGAGAAGGGCAGCATCGATTTTCGCACCGCTCTGCGCAACTACACTCAGCGCGTGCGTAACTCTATCAGCTAGGATTAGGGCTTAAAGTTGGGGTCAGCAGCGCTGCGGTTTTTCTTGATGTTATTATAGATAGCGCTGATAGGATTGTAAAATCTCGTTTTCTCTTTGTGACTATATTTCGGCGCATCTATGCCCGCTATCGTTACAGGTTTGCCCATACCTGTTCCCTTTATAAATTGATCTGCAAATTCTTCCCTGTTGTGAAAGGGATAAATGGTCACCTGTTTCAGGGAGTAAATATCTTCTACCAATTGAATGGTGAAGGTGTATTTATCTTTATCAGATATAGCATTAGCCGGGATGGTTTTTGGGATATATCCCAGCGCGGAGAACCGTAGCGTATCAGTAGGATAGATATACATCGTAAACTTGCCATCCTGGTCTGCAGTCACGCCCTTCTTTTGGTTGGTGATCCAGACATTGGCAAATGGCACACTACCACTTGTCTTCAGATCGGCCACCTGGCCTTTGATCATGTACTTGCCCTCGGTAAATTCAAAGTTGAGCTGGGCTCTTACGATACCGCATACTAGTATCATAGCTGCGACCATCGCGAGCCGGCTCAGACTGCTGATAGGTGGCTGTATAGAGGGCTTACTGATTTTCACTGTATCAAATGTAGCAAAAACGGCTACACTCCCTGTCTGGTATGCCGGCCTTAAAGATATTTGTGAGCTTGGCTAAAGCTTCTATATTCATGGTATGAAGAAATTCTCCATCCTAATATTGAGCATCGCCTTGACCGCCGCGATGTTTTCATCCTGCGCTAAAACTAAGACAGACCCTTTCGATCCATTCGTAGGGGATTTCAAGGGTACTTTGTCAGACTCAGATATCGTGACGCATCAGGTAGTGACACGGAGCGGCTATCCGGTCAATATAAACAAGCTGACCTCTACCCGTATAGGCCTGGGATCTGACAGCGCTGGTTTGACAGATTTTTACGCAGATGTCACCATCAGTGGTGCGGATATGTCAGGATCGATCCCGGGCCAGACCGCTGATACGACCACCATCCAAGGGATAGCTGTATCCAGCCTGGGCCTGCCCTCCGGTACCACACTGGCATATACTGGTGCTACCAATGAGTTGGTTTTCGGCTACAGGCTAGGCTATACTACTGCTACCGGTGGTCGCGTGCTCGTATTTCGCGGCACAAAGCAATAAGCCATTCTGGGCAATAAATATTGATTTTAAGGGCTCTTTTTTGTTAAAATGAACGATTTTGGTCAAAAAACGCTTTCATACCCCTTTTTTCTTACCTTCGTCATCCATTCTGTTTAAACCTTTAAAATATGGATTTAAAGCAAATACAAGAACTCGTAAAGCTGGTCAATAAGTCCGGCATCAGCGAGCTGCAAGTGAAGGAAGGTGACTTTGAGGTCACGATCAAAACCGGTGGTGTGATCCAGCCGGTACAATATGCTCCGGCGTATGCTCAACAGGCACCTCAGGTAGCCCAGCAGCCGGCCACAGAGGCCAGGAGCGAGGCACCTGCTCAATCAGCCTCTACAGCTCCTAAAGCGGAATCAGGCACAGCGTTCAAATCTCCTATGATCGGCACATTCTACCGCAAGTCGGGTCCTGATAAAGACCCATTCGTCAAGGTAGGAGATACGCTGAAGAAGGGTGACGTACTCTGTATCATAGAAGCCATGAAGCTTTTCAATGAGATAGAATATGACGGAGATGGGGGCAAAGTAGTCAAAATACTGGTAGACGATGCCTCGCCGGTAGAGTATGACCAGCCGCTATTCCTGATCGAGAAGGCCTGATGATGAGCCGCAATATTTTCCAATCTTTAAATAATCACCTGTAACAGGGTTATTAAAGCCCGCTCCTTTGGAGAGGGTTGGGAGAGGTCGTTATGTTCAAGAAAATACTGATAGCCAATAGGGGTGAGATAGCCCTGCGTATCATCCGTACCTGCAAGGAGATGGGCATCAAGACAGTAGCTGTATACTCTACCGCAGATCGCGATAGCCTGCACGTACGTTTTGCTGATGAGGCAGTATGCATAGGTCCGCCGCGCAGCCGTGACAGCTACCTGAATATGGTACACCTCATCGCTGCCGTAGAGCTGACTGGTGCCGATGCAGTGCATCCGGGTTATGGCTTCCTGGCAGAGAATGCAGAGTTCGCTGATCTGTGTATGAAGTACGGAGTGAAGTTTATCGGCCCGACCGGCGCGCAGATCCGTGCTATGGGAGATAAGATCACAGCCAAAGAGACCATGATCAAGGCCGGTGTACCCTGTATACCGGGATCAGGCGGTCTGGTAGAGACGCTGGACGATGCCAAAAAACTAGGCAAGCAGATAGGCTATCCCGTGATCATCAAGGCTACTGCCGGCGGCGGCGGCAAGGGTATGCGGGTAGTACACTCTGAGTCTGAGATAGAGAAAGCATACACTACCGCCCGTGCTGAGGCAGGTGCGTCATTCAATAATGACGGCGTGTACATGGAGAAATTTATAGTAGAGCCACACCACATAGAGATACAGGTAGCCGGCGACCAGAATGGCCGCGCCTGCCACCTGAGCGAGCGTGACTGCTCTGTGCAGCGCCGCCACCAGAAGCTGGTAGAAGAGGCACCCTCGCCATTCATCAGTGAAGCCGTGCGCCGGAAGATGGGCGAGGCCGCAGTGCGTGCCTGCGAGGCGATCAAGTATGAAGGCGTAGGTACCATAGAGTTTCTGGTAGATGTAGATCAGAACTTCTACTTTATGGAGATGAATACGCGTATCCAGGTAGAGCATCCGGTCACTGAGGAGGTCATGGACTTTGACCTGATCAAAGAGCAAATCCTCCTGGCTGCCGGCACACCGATATCCGGCGAGATGTATTTCCCGGAGAAAATGCATGCCATCGAGTGCCGCGTGAATGCAGAGGACCCGCTGAATAACTTCGCGCCATCTCCGGGACGGATCACTGCACTGCACACACCAAAGGGCTATGGCGTGCGTGTCGACACACATATCTATGCAGGATATACTATCCCCCCATACTATGATTCACTCTTGGCCAAGGTCATCTGCCGGGCGAAGTCGCGTGAGGAGTGTATCGTCAAAATGGAGCGCGCTATGAAGGAATTTATTATCGAAGGTGTGAAGACCACGATCCCATTTCACATAGCGCTGATGAATAACCCGGAATTCCGTGCAGGCAAGTATGATACCGGCCTGCTGGAGCGCTTTGACTACGCCGCTGCTATCCGTGAGATGGATTTTGTGCCGTGATCGTTATCCCTGATGGGAACCTTTGATCAAAACGAATATAGTATCCGACTGGAATGGGGTATCAAAGGGATCGATCTACTAGCTCCGGTCTCAGATGTCATTATCATCGTAGATGTCCTGTCTTTCTCTACTTGCGTAGATGTAGCTGTGAGCAGGGACGCGATCATATATCCTTATGAATTTTACAATGATGCCGCGATTGCTTTTGCAGCGGAGAATAAAGCGATCCTCGCTTCTAAACGAAGTGAACAAACAGGCGTATTTTCTCTAAGCCCTGCATCCCTGCAGCACTTACCCCTAGGTTCCAGCCTTGTATTGCCATCACCTAACGGATCTACGCTTTCACTGGCTACAGGTAGTACAGTTACATTTTGCGCATGCCTGCGAAATGCCAGGGCTGTAGCCCAAGGTGCTATGCGATCAGGCAAAACCATCGCAGTCATACCTGCCGGAGAAAGGTGGCCGGATAGATCACTGAGGCTGGCATACGAAGACCTGCTGGGAGCAGGAGCGGTTATATCACATTTATCCGGTTCTATTTCACCTGAGGCCTCAATTGCACTAGCGACATACAGATCCTGCTTGGATATTCACGCAGCGCTAAGACAATGCGCCTCAGGCAGAGAACTTATTGAAATGGGATTTGAAGAGGATGTACATATTGCCTCACAGCTAAATGTGAGCGATATTGCACCGTGCTTGATAGGAGGTGCTTATCGCACGGGTTAAATTTTACTCATGACAGGACTAAAATATTTTACTGCACTCTGTTTCGCAGTAATAGCTTTTGTAAAATCAGCAACAGGTCAGATCACAGATGTAGCGGCAGCCTTTGACCAGATCGGTGCTGTGCCCCAAATCATCCGGCTAGCCAATAATGTCAAAACTCCATCCGGCGGTCATCTGCAGGGTATCCAGCCGCTCAATGATAGCCTCCTTGTGATCACTGCCAGCTCCGGTGACTACGCCTACTACCTTATGGCCGACCACCACCGGGTACGGTCTATACAGAAGATATCAGATTCACCCTTTCGTCATGCAGGAGGCTGCCAGGTAGCAGACCATACTTTGCTGGTCGGTGTGGAGGATAATATCGCAAAAGACAGGTCAGATATTTACAGTATCAGGCTGGATGATGCGGGCCATGAGGCAGACAAGGCTATAGTGGCCAGCCGGCAGGGCATTTTCAAACGTTCTACCGCCGGAGCTACGGGCTATGTAGAGGCGCGGAGCAGCTGGCTCGCTGCCGTGGCAGACTGGGATTCGCGCAACATTGACTTTTATGCCTCAGTACAGGATAGTGTGGTACTGCTGGGCACAGCTATAGCTCCTGACTCACTGCACTGGTGCGCGTATCAATCTGTAAACCTGATCCTGGATAAGTCTGAGAAGGTCTACATGATCGGCCTGGGCCTGGATGGCACCCGCGACCGGGCAGATCTCTTTGAGGTGCAATTTGATCGCGGCAAAGCGGCTCTAAGGCTGGTCCGGACCCGCTATTTCAAATGCAAAGGGGCGAGCTTTCGCTATGGCGCTGGGATACATACCGCAGCAGACGGGCGACTAGAGATATATACCTGCGCCCGAAATCCGGCATCTGGTATCGCAGTCAACATCTTTAAATAGAATCCGTATCTTTATCCTATGGAAAAGTTCCGTAAGCTCACCCCTCATGATCTCGCCTTTGGTATAGGCCGCAAGGCTACCAAGGAGGAACTGGAGGAGTTGGTCAATCGTCCACAGGGGCCAGGTATGGAAGCGCGTGAATTTCTGAAGCAACTGAAAGAGCGTAATGCTGCTAAAATCAAAAGGGCTTCATGACCTTTATTTTATTGCCGGAGGCGCAAAGAGCACTCACTGAAATCTCTGACTTTATTGATGCAGTAAACACTTTCGGAGCTGGTGAGCGTTGGGTCGAGGGTTTGATTGAGTCTGTCGAATCATTTACCAGATCCGCTGAGCATGTCACTTATGCCTTATGCACTAACGAAGCATTTGCAAGCAAAGGTTTAAGTTGTTCAATTTTAATGACTGGATCATTGCGTTTAAAGCCATTGATGAAGTCTTTGAAGTACATTTCATAGTCAGAGGCAGCATCCTACCTTGATAAGTGCCTTCCACTACTGTTATTTTCCCCTTTTGTACTTTATTTCAAAAAACATTTGGATAAATGTGGATAAAGGGTATCTTTGCAGTCCATTTTTCAGACGGGACGGTTGGAATCGTCCACATAAACATAGAAAATGAGTCAGACTAAGTATACGCCGCGCTTAAAGCAGCGCTATGCGGAGCAGGTAGCTCCCGCCCTCAAGAAGAAGTTTAACTACACTTCTGACATGCAGATCCCTCGCCTCGAGAAAATATGCCTGAATCAAGGTGTAAACGGAGCGACATCTGACAAGAAACTCGTAGACATCGCCGTACAGGAAATGACGACCATCGCTGGTCAGAAGGCCGTAGCTGCCAAGTCTAAGAAGGATATCTCCAACTTCAAACTCCGTAAGAATTTCCCGATCGCAGCTCGCGTCACTCTCCGTCAGGACAAGATGTATGAGTTTCTCGACCGTCTCGTGTCTATCTCCCTCCCACGTGTACGTGACTTCAAGGGCGTGAATGGCAAGGGTTTCGATGGCCGTGGCAATTTCAACATGGGTATCAAGGAGCAGATCATCTTCCCGGAGATCGATATCGACAAGGTAACTAAGCTGAACGGTATGGATATCACATTCGTAACGTCTGCCAAGACTGACGAAGAGGCTTACGCACTCCTCGAAGCACTCGGTATGCCTTTCACTAAAAAACAAGCACAACAATAATATACTATGGCAAAGAAGTCAGTAGAAGCAAGACAAAGGAAGCGTGAGAAGCTTGTAGCTCAGTACGCTGAGAAGCGTCAGGCACTGAAAGACGCAGGAGAGTGGACCGCCCTCGATAAGCTGCCTCGCAACTCGTCTAAGGTACGCCTCCGCAACCGCTGCCAGCTCACAGGCCGTCCGCGCGGATATGTGAGGATGTTTGGTATCTCTCGTATCAAGTTCCGCGATCTGGCCAGCGAAGGCAAGATCCCTGGAGTGACCAAGGCAAGCTGGTAATTATATTAAAGAATAATATCAAAAGATAAACCAAGATGGTAATCGATCCAATATCAGATTTTCTGACACGCATCAGAAACGCTCAGTCTGCCAACCACAGGATGGTGGAGATCCCTGCGTCAAACACGAAGAAGAAGATCACTGAGATACTGTACAATAAGGGCTATATCCTGAAGTACAAGTTTGAAGAAACTGAGAATAAGCAAGGTGTGATCAAGATAGCGCTCAAGTATGATGCAGCTACCAAGACCCCTGTGATCAAGAACCTGAGCCGTATCTCTACACCAGGCCTGCGCCAGTACCGTGGTAGCAAAGAGCTGCCTAGGATCCTCAGCGGCCTCGGTATCGCGATCGTATCTACCAGCAAGGGTATCATGACAGACAAAGAAGCTAAGGCTCAAAACCTGGGCGGCGAAGTACTCTGCAGCGTATATTAATTAGAATTTTGATTTGGCGCGTAAGCGCAGTAATAAAAGAAAAAGAAAAGATCATGTCACGTATAGGAAGAGCTCCCATCACTATCCCGGCCAAGGTGACCGTATCGGTATCATCTGGCAATGTAGTGACCGTGAAAGGCCCTAAGG
>JAFDYP010000321.1 GCA_018267355.1 Bacteroidota bacterium | reverse complement strand
GGTTATAAGCCTTTGCAAATGAACCATTAGCAGTTTCATTGAAAGTCTTTACAGTTTCTCCGAGGAGGTTAGTCACCGTGATAGTAGTAGCACCGCTCACACCTTCTGCAGAGATAGTCACTGCGCCGGTAGTAGGGTTTGGTACCATATTGAAGTTTGATACAGTGATATTATTGATACCTACGCCTACATCCTTCACGCGTATGATCTTGCAGGTCGTAGCAGTGTTGCCACCGTCAGTCACTGTCACACATACCTGCATAGAGTCATCTATAGCAGTGAGGGTGTCTTTCCAGATCTTGGTATTAGCAGTCTTGTAGTAGCCGCTTTGCAGACCTGTCACTACCCATGAGTATGCAGCAGTAGCCACATTGCCATTAGACTGGCCTGTGTACTGTACTATCTGGCCTACGTGCAGCGGAGATGTAGATGGGGTACGAGCAAAATCAGCCCACAGGGTGTTGAAGCCGTGACCAAAGTTGACAGTGCAGTAAGGAGCATCTGTACTGCTGAAATATCCGAGGCTGCCTGGAGTGCCGCCGTCTTCTACTGTAGGGAAGCCATTTTTCTGATAGCTGGTAGTCAGGATCAGTATATTGCTATCTGCAGGATTAGGGCCACCGCTCACACCAAATATAGAGGCATAGTAGAGACCAGCAGGCAGGATAGGATTACCGTTCCTGTTGTCCATTCTGAGGTTAGCTGTCCTGAATGAGCTTGTGCTAGGAGATATTTCTGCAGAGGAGAGAGTCTTCTGCTCTGTTTGTGCAGCCAGGCCACCCAGAGAGAGCGTACCGGCATTGAGATCTACACTGACAGGATAGATATATGCCTGTACTACTGCACCGGCATGAGTATAGCGTGTACCACCCAGGAATGCTGAAGTGATAGAAGTCACGGTATCATCATGCAGTACCTCGAATATAGTACCATATCTGTAGTCCAGGCCATAGTTTGCACGAAGCATAAAGTAGCCACCTGTGATAGAGTTGGTATTGATAGAATAGATAGAGTCATTGATGACAAAAGCAAAGCTATCAACGTTATTAGTAGGGTCATAATCTGTAGAGTCGGAGCTAACTGTGACATAAGTCTTATAGTTGCCTATACCATTCACACCGAGTGTAGCATAGTCAAACGTGTCAACGCCTGATGGTACTACAGAGTATGGTGGTGTAGTAGTATAGCTGGATACCAGGGTGTTGGCTTTCTTCACAGTGATGTTTGATACCACATTAGGCTGATCAGCACGACCTGCGTTCTGATAATATACTACCGGAGTCACAGAGTCTATCTGAGACAGCGGATAGGCATATGAAGCGAGGTTGAGACCCTGAGAAGTAAGGCTCACATTAGCAAAGTCAGTAATGGCCAGGTCGTTGACCGGGAGTTCTACTACATTGATATCATCCAGCGCCCAGAAATAGTAGTTGCCATCCCAGATAAAGCGGATGTAAAGCTTATTTCCTCCATTGATGACACTAGATACATCTTTGGATACCCTTTCATTTGCCAGTTCAGTAGCACTGTTGCCAGAGAGGCTGGCGTTCAGTGTGTCTATAGTCCAGTGGACGCTGTCATTACTGTAGGCTACAGATGTCACAGCCTGGTAGTTGGCCAGATATTGATAAAATGACACGCGTACCCTGGGATAGCCGGCCACGTTGATAGCAGATGTGGTCAGCTCGCAGTGCTGCGGACCAGGAGCTACACCTGATGCCTCTACGCCAGAGGTGCCTTCGTCCAGAGAGTCTGAGTCAAAGGTGATGTATCCATTAGATTTAGTAGGAGACGAGATCGTACCGTATGAATTGCCATAATACCCACCGGAACCAGCAGTCTGATTGTGAGTGTAGTGGAACTTGACGGCTGCCGCATTGCCACCGGAAGCGGTACCTACATTGCTCCATCCAGCAGGAATGCTCCCGCTGCCAAAGTCCTCAGACATCAGCACTGTCTGTGCCTGTGCCACTCCGAAGCCAAAGGCGGCGATGAGGAACGTTGAGAAAAGTTTTTTCATTGCTTAATGCTTTTGTTGTTTAAATTTTTTCAATTGCTAAAGTACAAATTAACGAAAAAAACAGACCTTTTTCTTAAAAAGAATGACACTTTTTTGACAAATCTACCGCCGCAGCATAGCTGCTGACCGTATTTGCGGTATGATTTTGGGCTTATTTACCACGTATTGCTGTATTTTTGAATCCAAACAGTGTGACATGTATTATTATGAAACAGTGACTGAGGCCGTAGCAGGCCTGGCAAAGCGGGGGTACAATGCTAATTTCAATCTTAGCAAAGAGTACATAGCGTGCGAAGAAATGGGGCTGAAGCTTAGTGCAGAGGAATTTCACATCGAGGAGACCTATCGATTTGAGGGGCAGACGGATCCGGGAGATGAGATGGTGGTATACGGCATATCTTCAGACAAGGGTATAAAAGGCATCCTCGTCAATGCCTATGGACCCTATGCGGATGAGCCGTCTGCGCGTATCATAGAGAAACTGAAAGAAAGCCATTAGGAATGGACTTTGCTGATATCACCTGACCAGGTATACGTGGTAGTCACGTATCTGAAACAGGTGCATGGCTGTATTGGCATAGTAGTTAGTCACTATCTCGCTGGTAGTATGAGAGGCATGAAGCACAGGTGAGATGTGGAAACTATATCCGAGGCCATCATAAGACTGGCGCACCAGGCCATCTATGATGCTGAATCCATATTTATCGAAAACAGACAGAAGGTAGTTCATGCCATCATACCCCATATAGGCATACCGGGTAGGCTTGGCTGCATATTCCTCCGTGTATCCTTTTTGAAAGTCAAGAGCGGTCGTACTGGCACTATCTACGTAAAAATTATCCGTCACGTATGGCTGCGAGCTGGTGAGATAGTCTGGCCTGAGCTGATCTGCATCCAGCCAGGTAGGCATGCCAAATACTACCGTATTTTCTTTAATAGTACGTAGTGTAGAGTTGACCAGCGGCTCCTCATAGGTGGTCATAAAGAGTACATTTTTTTCCTTGGCCGGCAGGTAGTAGCTGAGTAGTTTTTTTGCGATGGCCAGAGAGGTGTCTCCCGAGTTGAAAAGAGTGTAGTGCAGTTTGTGGCTGTTTACGGCATTGTATGCGCGAAAAAGTGTATCGAGCTGTCGCGCAGCGCTCAGGTCGCGCTCGCGGTGCGTGGTATAGATCACGATATTGCGATCAGCAAGACTATCTATTGCCATCTCATACTCTTTCTGCAGATGGGCATCTATGGTAGGCATAAACCTGACCAGCCATGCATTTTCTGAGCCGATAGACTTAGCCGCCGTGAAGGGCTGTATATTGATGATCTGGTTTTGAGCACACCATGCTGTCACCACTTTAGCCTCAGCAATAGAGGAGGGGCCTATGATCAGCTGGCACTTCTTTAGGTCCGGCTCCTGCAGTAGTAGCTGCTGTACCACAGAGTCACTGCCCTGAGTATCATATACGAAAAAACGTATCTTCTGGGCAGACTGCGTGTGCGCCGCAGCATAGCGCAGCCCCTGGTAGAAGTCGAGCCCTTCATGCACACTTTCCTTCAGACGGCACAGGTCGCCACGGGTCACATCATTCTCATTGAGGCAGCTGTAGACTTTGGCGGAGGTCACCTCACAGTCAAACGGTAGCAGGATACCTATCCTGATCGTACTGTCAGGCGCGGGGCGAAACTGGATCAGGCCATGCGTGGTAGAGTCGGCCATTCTTTTGGATGGCATGCCCTGCGGTTCTTTGATAGTTTTGTTTTCTGCCGGCTGGTCCGGTGGAGGCAGTGTCTCCTTCATGGCATCCCTATTCAGAGGAGGCGCGTTATCTATGAATTTTTGTCTTTGACGATTGGGGCCCTGTGCGAAAGATGCCAGCACCGATACCATAAACGCTAAGACGAAAAAACAATGGGTCACTATGATGTAGTTTGAAGGGCTAAAGTAAAAAAAAATCAGAAAGGGCCGGCGCACCACTACCGCCAGTCACGGCCAAAATCCTGCGTAGTACGCATGTAATAATATCCCTCTACCGGCCTGTCTTCAAAAATAACTGCGCATCCTATCTTATCCAGCGTGGGATCCAGCATGTGCTTATTGTGGTCGTATGAGGTACTGAGTTCCTTTACTATCATATCTGCTATCTGAGTGTAGGTCATAGGTTTCTCTACGTCCACAAAACTACGGGCCAGGTTTTCTGCTATGCGCTCGCCTACGTATTTGCACATCTCTGTGCGGTTATTGGGCATGGCGATTGCCTTGTCGTACCTGTTCACGTGATCAAAGAAATTCCTTTTGACCATCTGGTAGGAATGGATGCTGGCGGCATCGCGGAGCCGGGGTTCAAATTTGAGCGGCTTGATGCCACGTGAGTCGCGGTATTTATTTACAGCAAAAAGTACTGCAGCATTCATCAGGTCAAAGTCATAATTATTGGGATCCACCAGGTCGTTGGCTTCATCCAGATGATAGAATTTCTCCCAGGTCATATCCTTGTAGCGCTCGTCTTCAAAAATAGAAGCCTCGTTATACTTGCGTATCTCTGCCAGGTATTTGTCCGGGCTCTGCGCATAGCCGGTCACAGCATACACTGTGGCCAAAAGGATCAGTAGTCTTTTCATCCTGATGAAGTATATTAAGATAAACGTGTAACTTGGACTGTATATTACAAAGGTAATGCCATGAATGAACAAATCTACGCGCAAATAGAATCGCTGCAAAGCGATATAGCCAAAAAACGCAAAGAGATACTCAGCAGCGCAACGTAGTCGATCAATGCGGAGCCAGTATCTGATCAATGGCTGGCAGCCTAAATATGGATATCCACTACTGAAATGACAAAGCCCCTTTGATGTGATCTCCGGGGCCTCGCTACACACGTTTACTCCACTCTACTTGTATGCCGTTTTCGATGCGATGCTGTGGGCCTGGTCCACCATGGTGATGAAATCATGCCTGTAGTTTTCTTTGTCATTGCCTAAGGCTCCTTTCGCGAGTGCCTTAGTCTTCTCAAAGGTGAAGTCACCTCTGTATGGCGACTGGCGTAGCTCCATGCCAAAAGACGCTACCGCCGCAGCAAAGCGGAAGTCATCTGACGTGCTGCTCAGGGCAGCAGCAGTAGTAGATACATGCTCCTCTATCAATTGGCTTTTGTCTCCATTGGGGGCTTTGTAGCGGATGCGGAGTGCCATCAGGTCAGAGGCACTCAGTGACACACGGGCATCGGTGCCACTATCCTCCAGCGGTACTGCAGCCTCTACGGTCTCCTGCGCCAAAACGACCTCATACAGTGCGGTCACCGCAGTGCCTGCTCCTATCTCACCTGCATCTATTTTATCATTGCTGAAATCCTGATTGTTCAACTTTCTGTTTTCATAGCCTATCAGCCTGTAGGTACGCACAGTGCCAGGGTTGAACACTGCCTGTATTTTCACATCCTTGGCTATCGTATTCAGCGTGCCGCTGAATTGTGTCACCAGGTTCTTCTGTGCTTCTTTCTCATTGTCTATGTAGGCATAGTTGCCATTGCCTTTATCTGCCAGGGCCTCCATCTCGCGGTCTTTATAGTTGCCCATGCCAAAGCCGAGCACAGACAGGAAGACACCGGTCTTGCGCTTTTCCTCTATGAACGAGGTAAGTGGACCTTCGCCGTTGATGCCGACATTGAAGTCACCATCAGTACAGAGCAGCACGCGGTTATTCCCGTCTTTGATGAAGTTGTCCTTCGCCACTTTGTATGCCAGCTCTATACCTGCACCACCCGCGGTAGAGCCTCCTGCCTGCAGGCTATTGATGGCATTTTTGATTGTCTGCTTTTCTGTACCTGATGTAGACGGTAGTACCAGGCCCGCATTGCCGGCATATACCACCAGGGCGATGCGGTCGTGAGGACGCATTTTATCTACCAGCATACCCAGTGCCTTCTGCACCAGCGGGAGCTTGTCCTCAGACCACATAGAGCCTGATACGTCTACCAGGAATACCAGATTTGCCGCAGGGATCCGGTCATCACTGACATGCCGGCCCTGTATGCCTATGCGCAGCAGGCGGTGCGTCGCATCCCATGGGCACTCGGCCAGCTCAGTATGCACTGCAAACGGCCTGCTATCAGTAGGATCTGCGTATTGATATGGAAAATAGTTTACCAGCTCCTCTATGCGTACGGCATCCTTCGGAGGCAGCATGCCTTCGGATATTTTGCGGCGTGTGATACCGTATGATGCTACATCTACGTCTATAGAGAAGGTAGACAGTGCTGCGGCGCGGGTACTCAGAAATTGATTGTCCGTGATCTCCTTATAGCTTTCATCAGTCTCAGGATCTTTTTGTACATCGGGTTTGATCTCAGGCTCGGGTTTGGTCTCCATATCAGGCGCAGGAGCCATATCGTAATCTGCCATGTCATATTCCGAGACAAATGTATTGACGCGGCGCTTCGCGCTGGCCTGCGCAGATATATTGGGATTCCCTATCACACGGTGGCCGTTAACGATATATTGTACTTCATCGGGACGGCTGCCATTGATCGTAATGTTACCGCTGCCGGCATCTCTTTGCGTCACGCCCGCAGCGGTTGAGGCTATATTAGCCACGTTGAGGCCACCGGAGTTTCTGATCTCTCGGGCCGATACATCATTGTCTATTTTGTACTCAGCTTTATCGATTAGTGGCTTCTTATACTTAGTCATGGTGACCACTACGTCCTGCGCTAAGGCATTATTCTGCTGCGGCTTCATACTGAAGTTTAAAAACGTGGGCTTATCTGCCGAGACAACTACACCCTTGATCAGTTGGGTCTCATATCCGAGGAAAGCGCACTTGAGATTGTATACACCCGGCATCACAGTGGTGATCTCATAGTTGCCATCTATATCAGTGGCGCCGCCCTGGCTAGTGGTTTTACCATTGATATCTACCACCATTACTGTAGCACTTATCAGGCCTTCGCTGTTTTCATCCAGTACTTTTCCTTTGATAGAGCCGGTAGTGAGCGACCAGGCTTTCATAGATAGTGATAGTATCATCAGTACTGATAGCAGTACTAGGGGTCTCATGGTTTGGGCTGATCTTTTCATGACTGAAGTTTTAAAGGATGACGAAATAAGAGGCAATACAAAGCTAGGGCAAGGCATAGCCTGCCACTGCATTTTGCAGGTCATATTACAGTAAGATTATGATGACAAAATTGTGATGATGTGCACGCTCATCACGCAGTACAGACTATAGATGTAGCACCCCACGCAAATCCATAAAGCAGAGAAAAGTTTTTTGAAACAGATACGAAGCCGCTATTAATAGTCGATCTGTACAGGCTTATTGCCAAGTATAGTGTCTATCTGCGTCATGACCGCATCTGTCACCTTAGGCATAGCATCATAGCAGCGGAGATTGTCTTCCAGTTGAGAGACTTTAGAGGCACCGAGTATCACGGAGGATACATTCGGATTGCGCAGGCACCAGCATAGAGAGAGGTGCGTCAGTGATACGCCAAGTTCTTTGGCCAGTCCATCGAGTTGCTTGATCTTATCGAGCCTCGCGGTATCAGATAGTGTGCGGTCTTTGAGCCAGCTCATATTGCTCTGCGCGAGGCGCGAGTCTGCAGGTATGCCATTGAGGTATTTGCCCGTGAGCAGGCCTGATGCGAGAGGAGACCAGATAGTAGTGCCCAGGCCAAATGTTTTGTATACAGGCAGATAGTCCAGCTCCACTTTGGTGCGCTCCAGCATATTGTACTGCGGCTGCTCTACCACGGGGCCTATCAGGCCATAGCGCTCTGCCCAGTAGTGTGCCTCTGTGATCTGCTGCGCGGTCCACTCTGAGGTGCCCCAGTAGAGTACCTTGCCCTGCTGTATCAGCGTATGCATAGTGCGTACGGTCTCCTCTATAGGTGTATGTATATCGGGCCTGTGACAGTAGAAGAGATCCAGGTACTCCACCTGCAGGCGGCGCAGTGCTGCATGGCAGGCCTCTACCACATGCTTGCGCATGAGGCCTTTTTGATTAGGTAGCTGTCCGCCCCAGTAGACCTTGCTCGATACGAGGTAGGTGCTGCGGTCCCAGTTTTGTTTTTTCAGGATATTGCCCATCACAGTCTCAGACTTGCCACTGGCGTAGGTCTCTGCATTGTCAAAGAAATTGATCCCGGCCTCGTAGGCTTTGACCATCAGCTCCTCTGAGATGTCATCACCTATCTGGCTGCCAAATGTGACCCATGAGCCCAGCGACAGCGCGCTGACCTGTAATCCTGTGCGTCCTAGTCTTCTGTATTCCATGTCTGGAGCGGTTGAGTTTTGATATAACTAATGTGTAATAAGTGTGGGTGACAAGCATTACGCCTGAGATAAATTTACGTTATTATTGCTACGCAAACAGAAGTAAAAATATGTCTACCGGTATCACGAATCTACGAGTCACAGTATCAGGCAAAGTGCAAGGTGTTTTCTTCCGCGCCAATGTGAAGAAGGTAGCAGATGTGCTG
>JAFDYP010000320.1 GCA_018267355.1 Bacteroidota bacterium | reverse complement strand
TTCTATACTGAAAAATGTATCACGACTGCAGCCGGGCTGGTATATGACCATAGATAGCAGTGGTGCGGCGAGGCGGTCTCAATACTATCAGGTGCCTTTTGACGATAGCAAACTCGTACCAGAGACGCCACAGTCATATGAGAAAGCTAAAGGTGAACTGCGTACGCTGCTGGATGCCTCTGTGCAGCGCAGGCTGGTATCCGATGTACCTCTTGGGGCTTTCCTGAGTGGTGGCATAGACTCGTCTATCGTGGTCTCGCTTGCAGCAAAACACAAGCCCGACCTCAATACCTTCTCCATAGGATTCAAGGATGAGCCATTCTTTGACGAGACCTATTATGCTGATCTGGTCGCAAAGAAATTTGGCACCAATCATACAGTCTTTAGCATCACCACGGAGGATATGTATCAGCACCTGTTTGATATCCTCGACTATATAGATGAGCCGTTTGCAGACTCCTCTGCTATCGCAGTGTACATCCTCAGTATGCACACGCGCCGGCATGTGACTGTATCCCTATCAGGAGATGGTGGTGATGAGCTTTTTGCCGGCTACAATAAGCACGACGCGGAGCTGAAAGCGAGAAAGAATAACCTGGTCAATACAGCCGTTAAGACCGGACTGCCAGTATGGAAGATGCTGCCTAAGTCAAGGCAATCTAAGTTCACCAATATCTTCCGCCAGCTGGAGCGCTACGGTGTAGGGCTGAAGCTATCTCCTCAGGAGCGGTACTGGAGGTGGTGCGCCTTTGTAGACCAGAGTGATGCACAGCGGCTGATCCGGGCAAATCACAGCATCAATAAAGCGGACATAGACAAACGTAAAGAAGCTGTGCTGCAATATGTGAATGGCAAAGACTCTATCAATGACGTGCTGATGGCCGATACACAGATGGTCCTGCCTAATGACATGCTCACCAAGGTAGACCTCATGAGTATGGCCAATAGCCTCGAGGTGCGCGTGCCGATACTCGACTATACCGTGGTCAACTATGCTTTTACTATCCCGACTAAGTTTAAAATAGCCGACGGCCACACCAAGAAGATACTCAAGGATGCCTTCCGCGATGTGCTGCCGGACGAGCTCTACACACGGCCTAAGCGTGGCTTTGAGGTGCCGCTGCTGAAGTGGTTCCGCACCGGACTTCGCTCCCTGATAGAGGACGATCTGCTCAGTGATCGTTTCATAGAGCAGCAGGGCATATTTGACCTGGCAGAGATACAGCAGCTGCGACGCCAGCTTTTCTCCTCAGATCCCGGAGAGGTGCATGCACGCATCTGGGGGCTCATCGTTTTCCAGTATTGGTACAAGAAATACTTCGTTTAACAAGTTTTAGCCACGGTAGGCAGATAGAATCTGCGCCTTCGTTAGAAATAGCAGTGCGGTATTGAACTGCATGGTATTTTTGCTGTTCATATATCAAGATGAAACCATACCACACTCCCCGGACACTTATCGTACTACTCGCCCTGCTGGTCAGCTCGCTGCTGATGGCAGCAGACAACAGGCCCGCTGCTGAGCGGCCACTGGCGGTGACTGCCTATGGCACGGTACGGGGCACCTCGGAGAATGGCACCTCAGTCTGGCGCGGTATATCCTATGCACAGCCGCCTGTAGGTGAGCTCCGCTTCCGCGCACCACAGCCACTGACCAGGTGGGAGGGCGTGAAGGATGCCAGTAAGTATGGCCTCGCCTGCCCTCAGACAAAACGGACCGTCAGCGCTAAAGAACAAGGTGAAGACTGCCTCTACCTGAATGTGTGGTCGCCAGCTGCTGATGGCAAGAAGCGTCCCGTAATGGTATGGATACACGGCGGTGGCTTTCTGGTGGGCTCGGGCTCAGGCAGCCTGTACGATGGCACACACCTCGCACAAAATGGCGATGTAGTGGTCGTGTCTATCAACTATCGCCTTGGTGCTTTAGGTTTCCTCTACTTCGATGATATCAAAGGAAAGAAAGAAGGCTTTGACAATAATCTCGGCATACGTGACCAGGTAGCAGCGCTGAAATGGGTAAAGGAAAACATCGCTGCCTTTGGAGGAGATCCTGACCAGGTCACGATATTCGGCGAGTCTGCCGGAGCTATCAGTGTGATGACGCTCATGAGTACACCTTCGGCAAAGGGGCTTTTCAAAAGAGCCATCGTAGAGAGTGGCGTGCCGGAGTCTATGTGGACACCTAAGACTGCCACAGAGATCACCTTGCGCTATATGAAGCTCGTAGGCCTCGGACCCAACGACCTGGATAAACTCAAGACTCTCCCCTCAGATACGCTGGTAGCAGGCATGGACCGCCTCTTTGAGCAGCTGATGAAAGAAACCACCACCGTCAAAGTACTGGCACCTACTATAGATGGCACTTTCCTGCCGCAGGACCTCATGACTGCTATCACTGCGGGACAGGCTGCAGGCATAGACCTGATGATAGGCACCAATAAGGACGAGGCAACCTTTCTCTCTCTGAAAAAGATAGGCGTGACACCCCGTAATGCCCATGAACTCGCGCCCTACCTGGCCAATGTAGAGGTAGAAGCCAGACAAAAAATAGTAAAGGCATATAAGAGGTACCCACACCGTAGCGGCGTGATGGATATGACCACAGATGGTGTTTTTGTGATGCCATGTATCCGCTTTACAGAGCAGCAGAATAAGTTTGCCTCTACGTATATGTACCGCTTCCAATGGTCATCGCCTCTGCTACGTATGACGGGCCTGAGATCTTGCCACGGTTTAGAGATGCCATTTGTATTTGGCAATATGGACCACGGACTTGGCAAATTCTTTACCCTTGGGGCTAATAAAAAAACTCTTCACCGCATATCAGCGCAGATGCAGCAGAGCTGGCTGAACTTTGCCCGCTATGGCAATCCTGCAGGTGAAGGCAAAGGCGACTGGGTCAAATATGATCCCAGCAACCGCTATACCATGATCTTTGACAAAAAATCTCAGGTAGTGTCAGACCCATCAGACTACTACAGGAAGATCTGGGCTGACTACAGCATCTTTAAATAGATCAGATATTGATCAGGTCGTCCTTATTGACCGTCATGCGGATGTCGTCTGTCACTACAGTTACTTTATTGCCTTTGACAGACTCTATCACCCCGTTTTTATTGAAAGAAACGATCTTGACCCGGGCACCCGGATGTGTTTTGAGTACGGGCTTAGGAGCTTCTTTCTTTTTCTCCTGAGGTACCGGTTTCGCCTTTTCTTTCTTTTCCTCTTTGGGTTTTTCTACTTCTATAGCCTTTCTGGTTTGCTCTGCTACTACCTCCAGGTCTTTGCGCGTCTCCCAGTCTCGGAGTAGTTTCTGCAGACGGCGCTCTGCCTCACGGATATATGGCGTGGTCTTGGCGTTGTTTTGTATCACCTGCTGATTGGTCTGCCGCTCGCGTGTTTGCTGCACCTTGGCCAGCAGGGTCTCGTAGTTTTTTTTGAGATCGTTTAGCTCTGATGTTTTAGTGGTCAGCTCTCTTTCCTTTTCCAGCAGCAGCTGGTGCTCCTGCTCCACTTTATTGAGCAGCAGGTCCAGTTGATAGTGTTGGTTATCCACCAGATCTTTGGCGCGCTCTATCAGCATACGAGGCAGGCCAGTCCGCTCTGCTATGGCAAAGGTGTACGAGCTGCCCGGTTTGCCCGTAGTGAGCTGATAGGTAGGCATCAGGGTCTCTTCGTTGAAGATCATCGCTCCATTCAGGATGCCTTTGACCTTATTGGCCATGATCTTGAGATTGAGGTAGTGCGTGGTCACTACTCCATAGGCCCGCTTGAATGCCAGCTCCTCCAGTATCGCCTCGGCAAAGGCCCCGCCCAGCGCAGGATCAGACCCCGTACCAAACTCATCTATCAGAAACATGGTCCGTTTATCTGCATTATCCAGGAAGAAACGCATGGCGCGCAGGTGTGAAGAGTAGGTAGAGAGCTCGTCCTCTATGCTCTGCGAATCGCCGATGTCTACGAAGAGCGACTGAAAGATCCCCATCTCCGAGCGCTCGTCTACCGGTACATGCAGCCCGCTCTGCAGCATCATCTGCAGCAGGCCAATGGTTTTCAGCGTGATGGTTTTACCACCGGCATTGGGTCCGGAGATCACCAGGATGCGGCTCTCTTCATCCAGCTTGATACTGAGCGGTATAGTCTCCTTCTTCGATTTCCTTAGGTGTAGATATAGTAGCGGGTGTACTGCTTTTCGCAGATGTATCACAGGTTTATCGGAGACGATCGGATAAGAGGCATTGATCTCATTGGCAAATTTTGCCTTGGCTTGGATGAGGTCATACTTTGTGATCACGCTCTGGTAGCTCTTCAGTAGCTGCCGGTAGAGCGCGAGATGTGCGGTCAGCTCTTTCAGGATGCGGTAGACCTCCCGGTCCTCTGCGCGCTCCAGCTCAAAGATCTCGTTATTCAGCTCCACCGTTTCTCGCGGCTCCATAAAGACGGTTTTGCCACTGTCAGACTCATCATGTATGATGCCGCCCATCTGGCGCTTGCTCTCAGCTACGATGGTCACCACTTTACGGCCATTGCGGATGCTCTGGCCGGAGTCGGTCAGGATACCCAGCTTCGCATACTTCTGTATGATCTGTGCAAAGACCCGGCTCAGCTCATTTCGCTTTTTACCCAGACGGCTACGAATATCCATCAAGTCGCGCGAGGCATTGTCTTTAATATTGGCATTTTCATCAAAGACGCCATTGATCAGCTGCACGATCTGTTTCTCATAGTAGATGCCGCCTGCTATTGCTTGCAGGTTAGGGTAGAGGTTTTCATTGGCGGTGAAAAACCGGAAGATGCCCTCTATGGTCAGCGCAGTCCGTTTGATCCGGGTGAAGGCCTCCTGCTCCAGCACAGCGTCTGTGATCGCGAGCAGTTTCAGCTCTTTAGTGAGGTCTGGTACATAATCCAGCGGAAAGTGAGAGCCGGTAGACATCACCTTGCGATAATCGTGCACCTGCAGGAGTTGTTTGCGCACCTCACCACCATCTGTCATTGGCTCCAGTGCCAGCGCAGCTTGTTTTGCCGGCTCGCTACGGCAGTACTGGGCTACCAGCGCGAGTATTTTGTCAAACTCTAGTTTCTCAATCGTATGTGAAGGGTACAGAAGCATGGGACTGCGAAGATGGTGAAATGACCTGCAAAGAGCAAAGACAGCGTAATCAGACGTGCGGGCGCGGTGCAAAATTGTATATCTTGCGAGCTAAGAAACAATCAGGCTCATGAAGAATGCCCTACTACTGCTCGCTCTATGTTATGCGATCCTTGCCTCTGCACAAACTACAGGGAAAGCATACGCCAAACTGTCTCCACGCACACAGATATATCTAGACGCTATCCGCAGAGGAGATAGCAAATCTGCGATTCAGCATGACTATGTATATAAGAGGACGACGCAGGGCATTTGCATCAGTGCCCTGATCAGAGTGACCCCTACTATCTCTGAGGCTGATCTCGAGGCGCTGGGTGTGCACGTAGGTACCAGGGCCGGCCTGATCTGGACCGCTCAGGTGCCACTAGTGAATGTGGAGGCATTTACTCAGCTCCCCGGTATAGACTACATCCAGCTGGATGAACCTGTGAGCATGACGCTCGACTCTGCCAGACGTACCACACGTGTAGACTCTGTGCATGCCGGTATAGGCCTGCCGCATCCATATACCGGTAAGGGTGTGGTGGTAGGAATAGTAGATGTAGGCTTTGACTATACGCATCCTACCGTTTATGATACATCCGGCACAAACTATCGTATTTCCCGTGTTTGGGAAATGAAGACGCCTGGTATCCCGCCATCCGGATTCAACTATGGTAATGAGATGACTGATAGCTTTACGATACAGAGTCAGCAGACTGACAATCCCGGTGCAACACACGGTACACATGTGATGGGCATTGCCGCAGGTAGCGGCTTTGGTAGTACAGATACGAGCAGTGCACTGTACAGGGGTATGGCTTTTGAGAGTGAGCTAGTACTGGTAGGTATCATGCCGGACTCAAACCAGTGGCAGGGGACCGGGATGTCAGATTTTCTCGATGGCATCAATTATGTCTTCACATATGCAGCCTCGGTAGGCAAACCGGCTGTAGTAAACTTGAGCTGGGGTACTCCCGTAGGGCCACGTGACGGCACCTCGCTTTTCAGCGAGGGCTGCGACGCTCTGACAGGTGCAGGCAAGATCTTTGTGGTAGCAGCAGGTAACGAAGGCGAATCTGCCATCCACCTCCAGAAGACTTTTAGCGCCACTGATACAGTAGTAAAAACATTTGCGACCTTCGATCCTTACCTGAATGTCAAAAAGCTATGGCTGGATTTCTGGGGGGACCCTGGTAAAACATTCTGCCTGCAGGTGAGCCTGCACCATGGCACAGAGATAGCCAGCACCGGATATGTGTGTCTTGATAATAACCTCCACTCTTTCAGCCTGCCGGGTACTAATCACGATAGCCTCCATGTACAGATCGTGACATCCACGTCCGAATTTAATGGCAAGCCGCGTATCTATCTTACACTCTATAACCGCGCCACTACAGATAGTGTCTTGCTATCCGTCAGATCTACAGATGGCAGAGTAGATTGCTGGGATGGCTATGTGACCAATGGCGAAGGATATGGCGGGCCGCTCTCCAGCTACGGCTACCCCTGGGCGACACAGGGAGACACTAACTATGTGACCAGTGACATTGTCTCTACGCGGTCTGCTATCTCTGCGGGTGCTTATTCTGCCAAAGTAGAGTATACCAGCATAAGTCATCACAGCTATAATTTTCTTGGCTATACCACACTTGGTGCACTGGTGCCATTCTCCAGTCATGGCCCCACTACCGATGGGCGCATAGTGCCAGATATCACGGCGCCGGGGCTGTGTGTTGTTTCTTCTGTCAATTCTTTTTGTGCAGATGTGCGACCTGGTGGAGTGGACTATGTAGATGTAGTAAGCTCATGGCTCGACCTTAGTCAAAACAGGCAATATTATTGGGCGCAGTTCTCAGGGACTTCCATGGCTACGCCATGTACATCAGGCATCATAGCGCTGATGCTCGAGGCCAATCCTGGCCTCTACCCAGATCAGATCAAGCGCATACTCACACAGACGGCTATACTGGATACATTCACCGGCACGCTGCCTGCCTCAGGCCTCAATACATGGGGCCACGGCAAGATCAACGCCTATGGTGCTGTGATCGCAGCCTCGCTGTCTACTGGTGTAGGCGAGGTGCCTGGCAATACCCTTTCGGTTTCACTTTATCCTAATCCTGGCAACGGCTTGTATACACTCAGCTATCAGGCGGCGCGCGAAGCTGCTCTGACTGTAGATGTCTATGACATATCAGGCAGACTGGTTTATAATACGGAATGGAACACCACTGCTGATAAGAATACCACTACCATAGACCTGAGCAAAAACAGCGCTGGCATGTACATGGTGCGTGTAGCCTCAGGAGATCATCAGTCGATGATCAAGGTAGCTGTAGGCAAGTAGTTTTTATAAGATAAAAGGAATCAAGGCTTTCCTTTTTTTAGGATAATCTGCGAATTTCTCCTGATACCACTTGTGGTGGTCCAGCGCGCGCGGTGTGAGGTTTACTATGGTCCATACTGCAAATCCCAGCGCCGGCAGGCTCCATACCAGGATGGCATAGCCAGTCCACTCGATCATTTCACCAAAGAGGTTAGGTGCTGAGATATATTTGAATAGCCCTCCCGTTGGGATCTTATAGCCTGTCTCTCCCGGTTTGCGCAGTGCGAGAAGGATATTGTCAGACTGATGATTGATAAACACGCCCGTCGCAAACACTATCATCCCGACTATGAACTGAGCAGAGGTAAAATAGCTGTCGTCATAATTGCCACCGAAACTACCGAGATAAGAACCATTGGTAAAGCCGTTCATAAAGTTGAAGCCGATGGCCGAGCAGACGATTAGCACAGGAATCTTCTTACCTGTCGTCTTCGTGCGAAAAGGGAAGATAAGGCTCCTGTATATATAGTGTGCCACCCATAGCCCCCAGAGAAAATAGCTCACATGCGACTTCGGCAGGTCTCCTATAAAAAAGAAGATGGACAAGAAGATCATAGATGGTGCTTCCTGTAGTATCCAGCCTAGCCGGTTGCTGATCATTGGTCCCCACTTCTCAGTAGCATGTCGCCCATATGGCGCGGTGACTTTGAGTAGAAAAGGGAATGAAACAATGCCCACGCCGATCCATGCCAGCGTGATGATATTTAGTGTTTCTAATGTCATGGGAGATTAATATGTATCAAACAGTAGATGGCAGAGCAAGGTTCGGGCCACTCATTACTTCATATTGTGAAAGACGAGACTCACGTCATCATCTTCCTCCAGCCTGTCTATCAGCTTGATCACCTCTTCGGCTTGCTCATCGGTCAGGCCTTCTTTGTAGAAGTCCGGGATCTTGTCGTAGGTACTTTCAGTAACCTCGATGCCTTTTTCTTCCAGCGCCTTGGCCAGCTTGCCGAAGTCTACAAAATCAGCATAGGCGATGATTGTCTCTTCATCAGACTGCAGCTCAGACAGGCCGTGGTCTATCAGCTCAAACTCCAATTCCTCTATGTTGTGATTTCCTTTAGGGAATTTGAAAACAGCTTTCTTCTGAAACATATACTCTACAGAGCCCTGCGTACCCATGGCACCATTCAGCTTATTGAAGATAGTACGGAGGTTGGCTACTGTTCGGGTGGTATTATCAGTCTGAGTGTCTACTACTATCGCCACACCATGCGGGCCGTAACCTTCGTAGGTTACTTCTTCATAGTTGGTGGTATCTTTAGATGATGCCTTCTTGATCGCCGCCTCTACGTTGGTCTTGGGCATATTTGCACCCTTGGCATTGATGATGGCTTGGCGCAGGCGGGCATTGGACTCTGGGTTAGGCCCACCGAGTTTGACAGATATCGCTATTTCCTTGCCTATGCGGGTGAAAGCCTTGGCCATAGCACCCCATCTCTTAAATTTTTTCTCTTTACGGTATTCAAACGCGCGACCCATAGTAT
>JAFDYP010000031.1 GCA_018267355.1 Bacteroidota bacterium | reverse complement strand
GCTGACCAATATGTTGAAGGAATATGCACTGACACATTTTGCCAATACTGGTCATCCGTGCCGGGCGTATAGGATCCTGTTTGCAAACCAGCATTAAAAATGGAAGAACCCGTCATGTGGTATAGACGGTGCCAACTGGCACCACAGTCATTGGATAACCATACAGAAATATCGGCGGTAGAGTCATCGAGATGAGCTGCGTCTGAGGGTGGCAAAGGAATAATCGAAAGAGATAGAAGCATTAGTCGTGTCGATTGCACTCAGGTCCAGGGGGGGAGATGCCAGAATATCTACGTCGCCTTCATAGCTTGCGTCGACCTCATTCAGTTTGTAGCAGGATTGACTATGATGCCCGGTACTATTTACGAGTTGGAAAGCTGTGTTGTTATTATCATAATTTATGACCTGCCAAGGGGACAGTAGTGGGGTGGAATATTCAAATCCATCAAATAGAGGAGCCGGAGTCTGACTACCATTATTTACGTAGACCATATTTTTAGTGAGCTGGTCAGAGCCGTTGGTATTGGATACCTGCAGAGTGACTTGATGCCATCCCGGTGTGCTGAATGAAACTGTAGCCACCTTACCCGATGTTGTATTTGTATTGGCATCAGAAGGGAATGTCCATGTTCTGCTTGTGATATCGGCGTTATAAGAAGCGTCAGTAAAAATCACAGGCGTATTGATACATGTATAGCGGGTGCTGGCAGCGAAGTCGGCGATAGGTATGGCGCAAGATACGGGATTGGAAACCTCAGTGCCGGTGGCCAATAGGTTTGATGATGATGAGATGTTGTTTCTACCGGCCGTGGGGGCGTTGAGAGCGGCCCACATCCGGTTTACCTGTCCTTTGGTAAACATAAGAGGGCAAGAGCTTCCTGCCATTATGTTTTGCACATTCTCTATGATAGGCGGATTGCAGATGCTTTGTGTCAGGTTGCAGCTGATAGCAGATTGCATAGGCGGGGTATCTGCTACATGATCATTGATAGTGTCCGTGCAAGCAGATTCGGGATGCAGCAGATCAGCCCAGTGGCCGACCATATGAGGGAGCACGCCACTGTCATAAGGATCATTGAGCTGTAGAAGTATAAAACTTTTGACAAGAATACCGTCTATGGCAGGAGCACTGGCTACAGTGCCAGGCTCAAACGCATAACCTAGTGTGCCGTAATAAGAGATGTCATAATCGATACCCTTTACCAGCCATATATTTAGGTATTTATCTCGCGGCCAGTCATTTATTTTAGTATAGTCATTGCCTACATAAGTGGCCTGGGTGTATATGCGTTCTATGCCATTAGTGCAGTTTCCCAGCGGGTCTTTTTGCGCCAGGCGAAATTCCACTTGCGCATTACCGATCAAGGTGTCAAAAGCCGGAACTACGCTGGCGAGCCCTGCATTACTGGCACTCATAAACTCGTTCAGCCGGTTAAGCCCCGTGATGATCACAGAGTCGGTCAGCAATTCGCTGCCCCCATCATGTATGATATGGAATACGACAGGGATTACATAAGAACCACTACGCTCTCCCTGGGCAGGATGATGCTCTATATAGCTTTTGATAAAAGCCTCCAGTGCTTGATTAGAATCGCTGGTCAGCTTTGCTCCTGTATATTGATCGGTAGCGCAAAATGACGACCGCTGCGCAGTGACATGCATCATAGTTAGGAGAAAAGAAGCAAATAGGAATAGTTTTTTCATAGCCGGTCATTTGTGTACTATGAAAGTAAATAACCGCAATCCTCTTTGCAATCTTTCAGAATAATATGACAATCGGATGACTGCTACTCTATCTTATTGGCCTTGCATGGGCCGCCATCCATGGCCGCTATCCATTTGGTGATCAGGTCTACGCCCTCCTGGTGTACCATAGTGCGGCCCACCTCCGGCATTTTTATGCCGGCGTCATTAGAGGCCATACGGAATGGCATGATAGAGTGAGCGGGATCTCCGGGAGAGATATCTACGAGCAGGTTACCCGTACCGCGTCCTGCTGATACCGGCGTCTTGCAGACACCCACATGCTCCAGCTCTTTCATATCCCAGTTGAGATAGAGGCCCGATGTATAGGCAGGACCGCCGGGATTATGGCAGTGGCCGCAGTTGACATCCAGGTAGGCACGAGCGCGGTCATTCAGTGTAGCCGTCGTATCGCTATATGCTACCATCTTTACGCACTTAGACAGCTCCGGCATACCCTTCATAAAGCCGGCACTGGTCAGTTTACTTAGCTGATTAGCCTTGCCATCTTCAAAGGCATACTCCTTATTGAGGTTGCGCACTTTCGGGCCTATCGGCGTGATAGCACCATTGATCCAATGGCAGCCCTTGCATTGATTTTTATTAGGGATGATATAGTCAGTTTCCTTTTTTTCGCCTTGCTCATTTATCCAGCTTACTTTTTTGATGTCGCCGGCCAGATCGAGCTTGGCATCTTGCTGGTCCTCATTCCAGATATAGGTGAGAGCCTCCCAGCCGCTCTCACGGTGTACGAGGAGCCGGGTCTCTATGATACGGCGGTTCTCTTCCGGCTTGCGAAAATCGGCAGGGTAGTAAAAGTTCTTGATCAAGCAGGCACCCACGGGAAACTTTAACGCCGTTTCCTCCTGATAGTCTACAGTTTTGCCGTCTGGCATGTAGATGAAACGTGCCTTGTGAGCATAGTCTGTGAAGAGCGGGCTATTCAGGTCATATGGTAGCAGTCTGGCATTAGGTTTGAGATCATGTGTGTTACCCTTGAAGAAATGGTACTGCGATAGCAGTTCAAAAGGCTTGGCTGCTACGTCGAGCATCACCGGGCCGTCGGTACCACCCCGGCAGCCCGCTATATATGCTGCCATGCCTCCGGCAAAAAGAACTAGGATCGCAAACCTGATATACCTGGTCATATTATTCTGTGAAAAGTTGCCCAAAATTGCTTCAAAATACCTGAAAACCCAACCCTAAGTATTGCGAGCCAGTACCGTTTTCAGCTATCTGCTTCGTTATTCCTTTGTACCAATCAGATACATGATTTTACTCACCCTGCGGCCAAAAGCTCCAGAGTCGTGACCGCTCTCGCGACCAATGGCACCTCAGCCTCAGGCACATCTTGATAAACAGCGAGGTGGGCCGCAAAGTTCGCTGCTGATTTCACTTGATGCCACCTATATTGCTCTGCTTCTATGGACACTATTGGGTTCGTCGTGTCTATCTCTGCGAGCTCCATCGCTATGCCTTTTCCACTTGCTTTAGCCAGTGCTTCCTTACGGGTCCAGATATCCCAGAAGTTGACCTGCGGGGAGGAGTCGCTCAGAAGGGCCCACTCTACATCGCTGAGCACGTCTCTGTAGTCCATCAGGTCTATATCCCGTACCTTTTCTGCATCTATACCGATCTTGCCTCTTGTAGTACCTGCGCAAAGCACCAATCCATCAGTATGCGCAATGCTGAAATCAAAATCCGGATGCACATATGGTTTATGTAGCGAGGTATACCGTACATCATGCAGGGTAAAGGGCAGGTCATATGCCCGGAGTAGCAGGCGTAGCAGCAATCTGCCGGCCAGCCGCGACTGGCCCTCCGGGGCATGCTGGTAGCGGGCGATGCGCTGGCGCATTGACTCTGGCATCAGGCTCAGCGCCTGCTCCACCTCTGCATCGCTCCATGGAGCTAAGGAACTGTATGAAAGGACCTTAATGGACATTTGGTGTCAGATTTGCTCTATTGGACGTGTAGATAAATGCTCCGCTTGCTTTGGGCAAAAAAAAATATTATTGTCAAGATAAACCAATCTCAGGTATGTGCTTCTAACGAGCAGCCTGTAGCGCTGAGCAGTGAGACTGCTGGCAGGGGCAAAAGTCACAGTATGAGTATAATAACCGGGCCTGTACGGCCGGATCTAATACGCAGGGAGACGTTGGCCGATATGTACCGGGCCTCAGCCTCGCTGCGTCCGCACAAGACGGCCCTGATCTTTGGTAGCGATGCTCTCAGCTATGCTGCACTGGACCGGTGGACGGATGCGATCGCATCGTTTCTCCATGACCAAGGTATAGGCCGGGGAGCCTCTGTAGGACTATGGTGGCCGCGCAGCCTGGAGCTGCACGCAGCCATTCTCGGTATAGTCAAATCCGGTGCAGCCTATGTGCCCCTGGACCGCGAGATGCCGCTGGAGCGTGTGCATACGGTACTGCACGAGGTGGGCGCAGCTGCTTGTTTTACCGACTCAGATGATGATATGGGCTGTGCCGTGCTACGCGTGCCCACTATACCACCTGCCGGTAGTCAGATCACTCCGCCTGCCGGTCCGCAGCCGGACGATCGGGCCTATATCTTGTATACCTCGGGCAGTACTGGCCGGCCCAAGGGCATCCCCATAGCGCACTATCAGATAGCCCATCTGGTCAGAGCCGAAAACACCCTGCTCGGTATACGCGAAGACGATAAAGTATACCAAGGGTTCTCGGTGTCTTTTGATATGTGGTGCGAGGAGGTCTGGATAGGATACCACGTGGGCGCGACCCTTTGGGTGGCGGATGCGACCACTGCAAAGGTGGTAGATGAACTCAGTGATGTACTCCGCCGCCAAAAGATCACGGTCCTTCATGCTGTGCCGAGCCTGCTGGCAGTGATGGATGAAAATGTCCCATCGCTCCGCCTCGTCAATGCCGGAGGCGAGGCCTGCACGCCACAGGTACTCAGTAAATGGGCAACCGGCGATAGGACATTTTTCAACGGATATGGCCCGACTGAGACCACTGTCAGTGCAAGCTATACCGAGCTGCGCGCCGGAGATAAGATAACCATTGGTAAACCACTGCCAAATTATAATATGGCCGTAGTGGATGAGCAATATGAGCTCGTCCCCTTCGGGCAGAAGGGGCAACTGGTCATCACGGGGCCGGGTGTGAGCTCGGGATACGTCAATAGGCCCGATCTCACCGCTGATAAGTTTCGGACTAAGACGGCCTCATTGGCAGCGCTTCCCGGAGATATCATGTATCTATCAGGTGATGCCGTGGTCATGCACCCCGATGGTGAGGTGGAGTTTCACGGGCGCATAGATGACCAGATCAAGCTGCGCGGCTACCGCATTGAGTTGGGAGAAATAGAAAATCAACTGCATGCACAGTTAGGGGTATCTGCTGCTGCCGTGGCGGTGCGCAAGGATAACAATGGGCAAGATGAGTTGATAGGATATGTGCAGATGGAGGATGCCGCACAATTTGATGAGCAGATACTACGTGGCGAACTGGTTAAGATATTGCCGCCGTATATGGTGCCGGCAGTCATCCTCTCTATGCCGGAGATGCCGCGGCTGCCCAGTGGCAAGGTAGACCGCAAATCGCTACCCCGTCCGGCCATATTTGATCAGGCGGCTCAGCAGATAGCTCCAGAGCAGATAGACAGCGATACTCCACTGCCTCAGCGGGTAAAGACAATACTCAAAGGGATTTTCCCCGGAAGAGACATACAAGAGTCCGATGATTTTTTTACTGATATGGGTGGGCACTCTCTACTGGCCGCCGCTTTCGTTTCGCGTATGCGCAGGGAGGGCGGCCTGATCACAGCCTCTATCAGAGATGTATACCAGCATAGGCCTCTGAGCAGCCTCATTACTGACTGGGAAAGCAAGCAGGCAGAGGCCACCGTCGAAAAAGAAAGGCGGATTTTTCATACTATCCCGTCCAGACGCTACCTGCTCTGCTGGCTAGCCCAGTCGGTGGCCTTACTAGGTATTTATACGCTTTTTGCCCTGCAGATATTCGTGCCATATCTCGGGTACTACTATATACAGCAGGCCACAGATAGCTACGGATATGCCATACTCGGTGCGTTGGGTTTTTTCTGCCTGATGCCGCCGCTGTTTTCTCTAGTAGCAGTTTTGATCAAGTGGATCGTAATAGGCCGTTTTCGGGCCGGAGATTATCCGCTATGGGGCACGTATTACTTCCGCTGGTGGCTGGTCAATACAGTGCAGGGATTGGCACAGATGGAGTTTCTGAATGGCACTCCTCTTTATCCTATGTACTTGCGTTGGATGGGTGTGAAGGTAGCCCCTGACGCCCAGAT
>JAFDYP010000319.1 GCA_018267355.1 Bacteroidota bacterium | reverse complement strand
TCACATTTTTTTATACTTTCACGGCTGTAGATTTTTCTAGCCACCTAAACACTCGACTATCGGTCAATTCTACCCGTTATCAGGTCAAAGTTGATATTTTAGCCCGATTTCGAATTTGTATCAGTGATACAGGAGCATTGTTATGCTTGTGCTCATCACTGAGCATGGACGTATTATGCCCATTCTTTGCATTTCAGTGGCAGTCGCTTTTTTGAAAAGATGCTACTGAGGTGAGGGTGGTTTTTGACTTTAGATAAAGAGGAATGATAGCATACCTGAACGGTAAAATAGTGTACAAAAGTCCCACGCACATCATCATGGATGTGGGCGGCATAGGGTATATGGTCAAGATCAGCCTGCATACGTATGCCCAGGTGCAAAATCTGGACCAGACCCTGCTCCACATATCTCTGGTGGTCAAAAGCGAAAACCAATCAGTATCCGGCTTTGATATGTATGGATTCTCTACGGAGCTGGAGAAGGACATCTTTGAAAAACTCATCTCCGTATCAGGTGTAGGCGCGGCCACTGCACGTATGATGCTCTCCAGCTTCAAGCCCGAAGAAGTACAACATGCGATCCTCACAGAAAATGAGGCCATGATCCAAAGTGTGAAAGGCATTGGACCAAAATCTGCCAAGCGCCTCATACTGGAGCTCAAGGATAAGATAGGCAAGGTGTCTGGCGATGTCATAATTTCTCCACGGAGCCACAATACCAATAGAGATGAGGCGTTAAATGCGCTCATGGCGCTAGGATTTACCAAGGCTGCTGTAGAAAAAGTATTAACTAAAATTTCTGCAGGCGACCCTTCGTTGTCCGTGGAGGGTATGATCAAGGAATCTTTGAAGCAATTGTAAATGCAGGTAAGGCATAGGATATATACGGGCTTTTTGACGCTGGCAGCTATGAGTACGATGCTGCTGGGCTATGCCAGTACGTACCACAAGCTGCGCCTCACTGAGTCTGCGCCCGTAGCAGATCCCACACCGGCTGCTCCACTGCCGGACTCTCCTACCCTCAAATATCCTATGACCGACCGCCAGGGAGATCATGTGACAGATACCAAGAAAGATCCCTTCTACCTGCCGGACCCCTCTAACGTAAAAAAAGACGTGGAGTATGACCCGGTGACCGGCAAATATGTAGTGACCGAAAAGGTAGGCGACGTAGACATCAAGGAGCCGATGTACCTGACCTATGAGGAGTATCTGAAATATACCGAAAAGCAAGAGCGCAATGATTACTTCAAGAGTCGCTCCAATGCTATCACCCTCATAGAGGACAAGAGTATCATCCCGCCTATCAATATGAAAAACAAGATCCTGGACCGGCTCTTTGGCGGTACCAAGATCGAGGTCAAGCCTCAGGGCAATCTGGACCTGACCCTCGGCGGCAACTATCAGAAAATAGACAACCCCAATATACCGATCCGCAACCGTCATACAGGCGGTTTTGACTTTGACATGAATATCAATATGAATGTCGTGGCCAAGATCGGTGACAAGCTCCAGCTCGGCCTGAAGTACAATACCCAGAGCGGCTTTGACTTTAATAATCAGGTCAAACTCGGCTACACTGGCAAGGAGGACGATATCATCAAGGAGATCGCAATAGGCAACGTCAATATGACACTGCCTACGCGCCTCATCAATGGTAGCCAGTCTCTTTTTGGTTTCAAGACGACGCTGCAGTTTGGGCGTCTCACATGGACTACTATCGTATCTCAGCAGAAGTCAAAAACACAGACCATCACGGTGGACAATGGTGCACAGCGAACCAACTTTGAGCTGCGCGCAGACCAGTATGACGAAAATAAGCACTACTTCCTGGCGCAGCACTTTCGCGACCAGTATGACTATGCTCTCTCAAACATGCCTACCATCCAGTCTATCGTCAATATCACGAGGCTGGAAGTGTGGGTGACAAACCGTAATGGTACCACCACCAATGTGCGCGATGTAGTAGCACTGGCAGACCTCGGTGAAAAGAACCCACACAACTATCCGGCTACCGCCAATGGCTCTAGCAACCCTGACAATAGTAGCAACGGCCTGTATGGAGTGGTGGCCAATAACCTGAACGGGCGATACGTGGACCATGTGGAGAATACTATGACCAGCTTAGGCCTGACCCAGGGTACGGATTTTGAAAAAACCTATGCCCGCAAGCTCCAGCCTACGGAGTATACCTTTAGCCCAAACCTCGGCTATCTCTCTCTCAATACAGCCCTCAACCCTAATGACGTACTAGCAGTGGCCTACCAGTATGAGGTCAATGGCCAGGTGTACAAGGTCGGTGAATTTTCTACAGACATCCCGCCTGACTCCAATAGCGTGAGCAAAGTGATCTATCTAAAACTGATCAAGGGTACCGCCCTGAGGGTGAACCTGCCGTACTATAAGCTGATGATGAAAAACATCTACTCCCTGGGCGCCTATCAGGTGAGCAATGAAGATTTTCGTCTGAATATCTACTACAATGATCCGGGTGGCGGAGAGAAGCAATACATGCCTGCGGGCTGCCTCAAGGGCAAGCAACTGATCAAGGTCCTGAATCTCGATAACCTCAATACCCAGGGCGATGCCCAGCCGGATGGCCAGTTTGACTTCGTATCGGGTGTCACTATCATCCCTCAGAATGGACGCATCATTTTCCCTGTATTGGAGCCGTTTGGTAGTGACCTGCAGAAGGCATTTACGGCCTGCGGCACCTCTACGCAGACATCCGGACAATATACGTATCAGGAACTGTATGATTCGACCAAGTTCAATGCGCAGCAGTTTCCCGAAAAAAACCGGTTTATCATCCGCGGTCAGTACAAGGGTGCCAATGGCAGCCAGATATCACTAGGCGGTATCAACATACCAAAGGGATCAGTCAAGGTGTCTGCAGGAGGTACCCTGCTCAAAGAGGGTGTAGACTATGAGGTAGACTACAGCCTGGGCAGAGTCACGATACTCAATCAGGGCGTGCTCAACTCCGGCCAGCAGGTCAAGATCGACTTTGAGAACAACAGTCAGTTTGGATTTCAGCAGAAGTCGCTATACGGTACGCGTCTCGACTATCTCGTGACCAAGAAAATAAATGTCGGTGCTACAGTGATGCACATGACTGAGCGTCCCTTCACTCAAAAAGTGAATATAGGCGAAGACCCGATCTCCAATACCATCTTTGGTGCTGATATCAAGTATGAGACCAATGCTCCCTGGCTGACCAAAGCGCTGGATAAGCTGCCGGTATACTCTACCAAGGAGATGTCTACCATCTCAGGGTATGCCGAGGTAGCGCACCTCTCTCCCGGCAGCCAGAAGTCTATCAATAATGCCTCCGGTCAGGCGCAGGTGTATGTAGATGACTTTGAAGGTACTACGACCAACTATGACCTCAAGAATCCGCTGACTAACTGGCGCCTCGCCTCTACCCCGCGAAACTCGCCGGATGCATCGGGCAGAAATCTATTTCCGGAGGCAGACAACGTAAACAATCTGCAATACGGGTATAACAGGTCCAAATTTGCCTGGTACAGGATAGACAACACGTTCTATGTCAATAATCCTAATATCACTGAGCCGTATCAGCGTATAGTTTCTCAGAAAGAGATCTTCCCCAATAAGCCCAACCAGCTTTTGGACAATAACATCTATACATTTGACCTGGCGCTCTACCCTCTGGAGCGTGGTCCGTACAACTATGAGCAAAGCAATAGCGCTACACCTGGCGTATCGTCAGGTGTCAATAGCGATGGTAGCCTCAAAAACCCCAAATCCCGCTGGGGTGGTATCATGCGCGCCCTGGATAATACGGATCTCGAGTCTACCAACGTAGAATTCATCGAATTCTGGATGCTGGATCCTTTCATCAATAATCCCAGCAGCCAGGGTGGTCAGCTTTATATCAATCTGGGTAATGTATCGGAAGATGTATTGAAAGATTCGCGCCTCTTCATGGAAAACGGCCTCAATCAGGACCGCAGTCAGGTAGACCGTACTGCATGGGGTCTGGTGCCTAAGCTACTTCCGCTTACTACTGCATTTAGCTCTGACCAGGACCGCCCGTATGAGGATGTCGGCTTTGAGGGTTTCCGCGATCAGGATGAGCGCGACAGCCTGGCTACCTTCCTTACCAATTGCCAATCTTTCCTCAATCCTACCGCATTTGCTAAACTGCAAGGTGACCCGTCATCAGATAATTATACATTTTTCAACGACGCCTCACTCAGCTCAGAGACTGATATCACTAAGCGCTATAAAAACTATAACGGACCAGATGGCAATACGCCGGTACAATCTGGAAACTCTCTGAGCAATGCCGGTACCAGCCTGCCTGACAATGAGGACCTGAATAAGGACAACTCACTGAATGAGGACGAAGAATACTTCCAATACCGTGTAGACCTGAAACCGGGTATGGATGTAGGTACTAATAAATACATCATCAGCAAACAAAGCTCCGGTATCACCGCGGCTAATGGTCAAACGGAAATGTGGTACCAGTTTCGCGTACCGATACATGACTATGATGTGCAGGTGGGTAGCCTGCCCGACTTTAAGTCCATCCAGTTCATCCGTATGTTCATGACCGGTTGGAGTGATAGCAGCGCAATACTTCGCCTGGCCTCTCTGGATCTGATCCGCAATCAGTGGCGCGCCTACGCATATCCTATAGACCCGGGCTCAGACAATCTGCCAAATGATAATTCCAGCGATGCCTATTTCAATGTAGGTAAGGTCAACATCGAGGAAAACAGCGGCAAGACTCCGGTGAACTACATCCTGCCTCCAAACATCGACCGTACCTATGCCATCGGTGCTCAAACCAATCAATACGTACAGCAAAATGAGCAGTCACTCTCGCTCAAGGTCTGCGGCCTGGACGATGGCAACTCTAAAGCCGTCTTTAAAAATGTAGGGATAGATATGCGGCGGTACTACCATCTCAATATGTATGTGCATGCCAATCGTATAGAAGGTGAAGCCCCGATAAAAGATGGAGATGTGACTGCCTTTGTACGTTTAGGCACAGACTTTACGGCCAACTATTATCAGTATGAGATCCCTGTACACGTTTTGAGTGGCTCTGCAGAGCGCAGTAATTTCAACAGCGATGTGCCGGCCGACCGCGACTCCGTATGGCCTCCGCAAAACAATGTGGACGTAGACCTGCAGTATCTCGTAGACCTGAAAATAGAGCGCAACGCGACCAACTGGCCCAAGACTGTGCCATATAAAAAATATGTCAATGGTCGTATCTATACCATAGTAGGCAACCCAGACCTGGGCGCACTGAAGGATGTCATGCTCGGTATCAAAAACCCGGCAAAGGGTGACACCGCCTATCACAACCCATACGACGACGGGCAGTCCAAATGTGCTGAAGTCTGGTTTGACGAACTCAGGCTCTCAGGCCTGGATCAGCATGGTGGTACAGCCGCATTGGGCGAGGTAGCCATCAAGCTGGCCGACCTGGGCCGGATCAACCTCACCGGCAGTATGCACACACACGGTTTTGGGCAGATAGAGCAGAAGATAGACCAGCGATATAAGGATGACCTCTACCAATATTCAGCTGCCGGCAATCTAGACCTCGGCAAGCTATTTCCGACCAAAGCCGGTATCCGATTGCCGTTCTTTGGCAATATCACCCAGTCTTTCAGCTTGCCGGAGTTTGACCCATACATGAATGACGTGCGCTCAGCTCAGGAGATCACCGCCATGCAGAAAGCCGGCATTTCTTCTGATTCGATCAAGGCCTATAAACGTCAAATAGAAACCATCAATACACGCCGCGGCTTCAACTTCACAGGTGTGCGCATCATGCCAAAGCTCAAAAGCAAAGTACAGCGCATATACGATCCGGCCAATTTCTCCTTTACCTATTCCTATAACGAAATTTTGCTGAGTGATCCGTTCACCGAGCTCAATAAAAGGAAAACGCATGTAGGCATTGTTTCCTGGAGTTTTTCGCCGCAGGCCAAAGAATTCACACCACTGAAACGGATCATCAAAGCGCGGACCAAATGGCTCGACATACTACGAGATTTCAACTTTAACCTGATGCCGGCCACGCTAAGTTTCAATACGGACGTAAACCGCGATTTCAACTCTATCAAACTCCGCAACCTCGGCGATGTGAGCGACTCTATCCCTACTACGTACAACAAGTCATTCCGATGGAACCGTATGTATGCGTTCAAGTATAATCCATTTAAGTCATTGAGTATAGATTATACCGCTACCAACCAATCCCGTATAGATGAGTATGATGGCGAAGTAGACACAAGGGAAAAGAAGGATTTCATCTGGAACAACTTTAAGAAAGGTGGCCGTAATACAAATTATGCGCAGAACTTCGCCGCTGCCTACACGTTACCTATCAATAAGATACCTGCCTTTGACTTCATATCTGCCAACGCGGGATATGCCGCCAGCTACACATGGGTGGCTGCACCACAAGTGTACGACACAGCTACTAAATTTCATACCGACAATCCACTAGGGAACATCATCAGCAATACACAGAACCTGCGCGGTAAGCTTGATTTCAATTTCAAAAAGATATATGACAAAGTCCCGTTTCTGAAAACATATAGCCAACCCAATCCAAACCTGGGTGATAAAAAAGAGAATGATAAGAAGCGCGAGGCTGTGCGCAAGGCCCGTGAAAAGATAAAAGAAGAAATAGACAAGCTGATAGAGCGCAGGGATAAAATAAGCCAGGATCTGCTGGCCTTGGGCAACGACAAAGCGATGCCGGACTCTGTACGGCATGTTCGCACCAAACAGCTCAAGGCAGAGTTGAAGGCCGTAAGAAAGCAAATACGCGACAAGCGTAAGAGCTATAGGGAAAAACAGATGCCACCTGACCCTATCATATCCATATTGATGCGGCCTCTGCTATCTCTCAAGACAGGAAGTGTCGAGTACAAAGAAACCAAGGGTACGACTCTGGCGGGCTTCATGCCATCTACTAATGTGATAGGCAACAACACGAAGCTGGCTGCGCCCGGCTACGACTTTGCATTTGGTGGGCAGCCGGGAGACAGGCTTTTTGGCGGCATCGATACTTTGGCGGCCAATAAATGGCTGGATCGTGCCGCTGGCAAAGGCTGGATCAGCTCTGACACGCTACTCAATACGCGCTTTACGCAAACAAAACTGACGCGCCTGGACATCAAAGCCGGTTTTGAATTGTTCCCGGATTTCAAAATAGACCTCTCCCTCTTCCGTGAGTACTCTGAGAACCAGAGCCAATTCTTTAAGGTAGTGACACCGGGCGATGGGTGGGAACACGTCAATCAGATGAACATAGGCTCCTACACTATCTCTTATGTACCGGTCAGGACTTTCTTTGACAATATTGATGCGCGGGGATTCTCGCAGACATACAAGGATTTTGAAAACAACAGGACGATCATCTCTCAGCGCCTGGGAGCTGCCAATCCAAACTCTGTCGGCGACTATATAGACCCTACGGACTCCACGCATACCCGTACCAACGCCAACTATAAGTATGGCTATGGCCCGCTCCAGCAGGACGTGTTGATCGCATCTTTCCTCGCGGCGTATAACCATCAGGACGCTCAAAAAGTAAATCTCAACCCATTCAAGTCCACACCGATGCCAAACTGGCGCATCACTTACAATGGCCTGACCAAGATCAAGTGGATGAAGAAGATCTTCTCCAATTTCACTCTGTCTCATGGCTACAGCTCGACGCTCACGGTGAGTAGCTTCCAGACCAACCTGGACGCCCAATACAGCAATAGTCACCTGAGCAGAGTAGACTCGATCAGTAACAATTTCTATTCAGGCCTCAATATGCCTAGCATAGTGATGAATGAGCAGTTCTCTCCTCTGATCGGTATAGACATGACCTTTGTCAATAAGATCAGTGCGCGCTTTGACTATAAGACCTCGCGTACGGTCACCATGACCTTTGCCGACTACCAGCTCATAGAGAATAAGAGTACAACCATCACAGTAGGTGCAGGCTATATTATCAAAGGATTGAAGGTCAACTTCATCAAACTAAAAAATGGCAAGCCGCTGAGACTGGATAACGACCTGAAATTTAAGGTCGACGTATCCTACAGAGATGGTGTCACCGTCAATCACCGGATAGATCAGACACTACCGCAGATCACAGCAGGCAGCAGCACGCTGACCATCAGCCCAGCCATAGACTATATGGTCAATAAGAACATCACCGTGCGCCTCTTCTGTGACTACAGCCATACCAATCCGCGCGTACTTTCGAGCTTCCCTACCACCAATGTGAAGGGCGGCATACAGCTGAGAATGTCGCTGACACAATAGTGACACCATTCTGCCTGAAATACACTAAAAAAGAGATATTCGTGTTTTAATAATGATGATATCTTCCCATCATAGCGGCAGGCTCTTAGGCTTATATCTGCTTTTTGTCGGCTCATTGCTGCTTGGCTCGTGCCATACACACCGCTTTGCATCCGGTGCGCCAGGCACCGCGAGAGACTCTATGCCTTCTGCCATGGGAGCAGACGACTCCATTGTACAGAGAGCGGATGGCAACAGGATAGCCTATGACTGGTTTGCCACACGTATCCGTGTAGAGTACAGCGATGGGAAGAGTGAGATCGATTTCACAGCGGTAGTGCGTATGCGGCGCGATAGCATCATCTGGCTATCCCTGCAGGGGCCTTTTGGCATAGAGGGGGCACGTGTGCTGATCAGCCCTGATACGATACGCGCGGTCAATCACCTCAGCAATGAATACGCCGTACAGCCGGTCAGCAGCCTGACACGTATGCTGCCCATACAGGCCAGTATTCGCGAGCTACAGGACTTCATACTGGGATACTACCTCCATTTATCAGGACTTGTGCCGCAATACCGCGGTATTGAGGATAGCCTGCATCTCCTACACGCAGAGTCTGCTCAGCTGCTGTACAGAGCGTTTCTTTATCCCCAAAATTATACAATGGCTAAAAGCTTGTTGACAGACAAGATGGCCGGGCAGCAGATGAGCATTACTTTTGGGGGGTATGCTGCAGAGGCCGGGCATCCCTTTTCAGAAGACCGCACTATCGGACTAAAGCTGGGAGAGCAGGCCTATACGCTGCACCTATCCTACTCCAAGGTACGGGTCAATGAGCCATTGGACTTCCCGTTTGAAGTGAGCCCGGGTATGAAGCGCAGCGACCGCATACGGTTTGAGTGAGTAGCGATGCGCCGTCATCATATATCAAAGTGAAGAAAGCAACAACATATCGCAGATCTGAAAAGGGGCGCTACATCATAGCGCTGCTCCTGATGCTGTGCGTAGCGCTGCCGGATCACACACTCCAGGCTCAAAACTCCTCTCAGAGCAATAAGCAAAAGAAAGAACAGCTGGAGCTGCAGATGAAAAAGCTGCGCAAAGAGATAGCCGAGATGGAGAAGCACCTGGCAGAGACCAGCAACCAGAAAAAAGAGAACCTCGAGCAGATCGAGATCATCAAAGATAAGATACAAAAGCGCGAAGAGCTGATATCTAACTATAGCCACCAGATAGACAATCTGGATAATAACATCACTGAGACCAAGAAGGACATAGACGTACAGTCCATACAGATAGAAAAAATGAAAAAGGACTATGCCGAGATGCTGCGCCATACCTATAGCAGCTATGCCCTGCAGAATCCCTATACCTTCATCATATCCTCCCACTCTTTCAATGAAGCGATCGCGCGCTACAACTACCTGAAACGCGTCTCAGAATACCGCCGACAACAGGCTATGGCGCTCGACATGTCCATACATGAGCTGGAGGGCAAAAAAACCAACCTGGAGCAAAGCAAGAAGCGCAAGCTGAACCTGCTGGAATCTCAGAATGAGCAAAAAGAAAAGCTGGAAACCGAGAAGGAAGAGACTGACAAAATGATAGCGCAGCTCAGCGAGAAGGAGAAAAAAATGAAGCGGTATGTAGACCTGAAAAACAAGGCTATACAAGCGCTGAACTCCAAGGTACAAAAGGTCATAGAAGACGAGATACGGCAGGCCCGCAGGAAGGCTGAGGATGCCGCCAAGAAGAAAGCCCTGGCAGAGGGCAAACCGGAACCATCCAAACCTGTGAAGGGAAGGAGTGAATACATACTGCTCTCTCCTAAGGATCAGGAGATGTCCAAAGACTTTGCCGGCAATAAAGGCAAGCTGCCATGGCCGGTGGCCAAAGGAGCGATAGTAGGCCAGTTTGGCAAGCATGAGCATGCTACTCTGAAAGGTGTCTTTATAGAGAACAATGGCATAGATATACGCGCAGCAGATGGTGCCAATGGCAGAGCGATTTTTAATGGCTCCGTAGTAAGTGTCTTCACACTGCCTACCACTCAGACATGCAT
>JAFDYP010000318.1 GCA_018267355.1 Bacteroidota bacterium | reverse complement strand
TGTGCCCGCGGTGTATGAGTACATCTGGGGTGATACCCAGGCTATCAAAATAATGCTCCAGCCAGGCTTGCCCGTTATATTCTTCTTTAGGCCTGTTGGCGTAGATCTCTACGGGTTTGCCACCTCTGGAGCTGATGCGCACATACAGGGGGCTATGCTCATCTATGGTCCATGCCGGATCGCGAAATGTATTGAGGAAGGCCTGAAAGGAAACGCCCCCGTCCTCATCGTCATAGAAATACATGTGCCAGATACACGACTTGTTTGACTCAAACAGGCGCGCAGAGGGTAGTACATCTATCGGTGGCAGCTTATACTTATCAGAGATATTGGCATACCAGTCAGCCTTGAAGAGTGTGCTATTCGCAAAAAGATTGGATAGCAATCCATAAATGGCCATACCCTTCTTGTCGTTCTCTGCAGTGACGCGCTCCAGTTCCATCACTATAGTGCGCTGCAAGATGGCCTGTATAGCCGTATCATGAATACTCGTATAGGCGTCTGCCACCTCTACTGCCTGAGATATATCCGTACCATCGCGGTCCAGGCCGGCGGCAAATTTCACCAATAGGATATTGCGCTCATCCGGTGTCATCGTCTTGAGAAAAACATCCAGATTGCCATAGGCGGCACACTGCTTGATAAAGGTACGAAAGCGATTGCCTCCCATAGACTGGATAAATCCAAAACCATCCTCCTTCTCCTTGCCCAACTTTGCGCTAAACCTTTTGTAGATGCCATTGAAGGTACTGGTAAATATCTCCTCCTCGCTATATACGATCAGCGTATAGAGCTGCTCGGCAGAAAACTTATTGACCGGGCGGAAGCGGACCTCATCTTTTTCATTATGCAGGTCATTTACCTGCCGCACGTACTTGAGCGCCTGCACCTCCAGCTCCTGCTCCAGAGAGTATTCTGCCAGCGGGTGTTTCTGCTTGCGGATATTCATCAGTGCAGTGAGGCAGGCATAGCTGTCTGAGCCTATGGAGTCGGCCTGAGCGATGGTCAGCTTACCTTTGGCTATATCATCCAGCAGTATGTAGCTATTAGACTTCTTGCCTATGTCATGCGTGATCTGCAGCAGTATCATGACCGCACTATCTGTACTGGCCTGCAGGATATTCATGACAGGGTCATTTTTGAGAAAATACTTTTTGGCCATCTGCGGCGCATACTTAGCTGCATACTCCACCACATGAGGCGCATATGGCTGTTTCTGAAACTCTTCGATATTGAGAAAGATCCAGTCAGGATTGATGCGTGCCGCATAGCAAAGGAATGAATCAGTAGCCGGATCCCGCTTGTACATGCCGATGGTCTGGATGGAGAGTGGCACATTGGCTGCCAGCACAGGGTAAAGCTGGCCGTTCCGGATACCTTTCAGCTCCTTATACAGCTGACCGAAAAGCGCGTCAAAAAACTTTGCTGCATAATAGTTGCGGCCATGCACCCGGCGCAGCGTGCGGAATAGATAGTCCCTGTAAAAGGCTTTATCGGTCTCATCGAAATTTCTCCTGATATAGCTGTCTATCGTATCCGGCAGGATGAAGAATGCATGAAAGGCAAGCGCATTGCGCGCGGAGTCTCCGGTCTCTGCCTTGCGGTCTTCCTTGCCATCCAGTTTGTCTATGCGCTGGATGTCTGCCTGTATGAAGTCCATCCTGCTCTCTGGCGGATGCAGCTGCGCCTGCGCACTACACGCGGCCATCATGCAGAGGCAAAAAACAATATGTCCGATCCTCGCTCTCATCCACCCATGATCTCGTAGTATGCCCTGACAAATAATGCCTCCAGGTTTTTATGTGGCGGCACGTAGTCATTGAAATAGCTGCTGGCGCCGACCTTGGTCCTCATTTCATCCCAAAAGGTCTTCCAGTTGATATCCCGGCCCTTGCGCAGGTACTCATTGAAGCTAAAGAGCAGCGGGTCATTGACCTGCTTCACCCCTATCTGGCGCGTAGCTATGATCTGGGCATCAGGTGCCTTGCGCAAGGCTATGTTTATTTTGTAAAAGCCGCCACACGAACCGACCAGTACAAAGCGCGCTGTACTGGGTACTCTATTCAGCGTCTCCTCTGTATGAAAACTATGGCCGCGGTGTATCACACATTTCACCTCATAGTTATTGTCTGCTATGACCTTGCATATCTCTTTATCCCCGCTCTCAGGCAGGTCTGCTTTATTGGCATAGATCTCGATTTTTGCCCCGGTCTGCGAGGCTACCTTCACATAGCTGTAGTTCTGCTCTATGCGCCAATCTTGTGAGCCGGAGAATGTCTTCAGGAAGTTTTGATAAGAGTCGCGGCCATCTTCATCATCATAGAAATACATGCGCTCTATGAAAGGCTTCTGCCCCGTCAGCGCCCTGCTGGACAAGGTGGTGAGAGAACCTGTTTTATATTTATGCGCCATCATAGTATACCATGCCTGGTCGGGAGAGACTTTGTCGCGACACAGGGCAGCGAGTATGCCATAGATGGACATACCGTTATAATCCTGTATGGAATCAAACGCTGTGTAAGACCTTTTGACCACTGAGAGCAGCGTCTGCAGCGTAGCGGGAGTATTGGTGTTGGCTATAGTCTCTGCTACCGTAGCTGCCTCTGACAGCTCGTCCGGCTCGTTTTGCAGGCCGGTGGCAAAGGCAGTGAGCAGCTCTATGCGGTCTGATGGAGCAAATAAAGAAAGGAACCTATCCAGCCGGCCATAGGTGGCGCACAGCGCGATAAAAGACCGGTAATGCGGATAGGCTGTAAAATGAGCTGCCGTCCATTGCCCGCTGGCACTGCACTTGCGCTCAAAGCGCGCATACATGCCCTCAAAGGTAGAGTTGAATACCTCCTCCCTACCATATACCATCATGTAGTAGAGCTCATCGCAGCTCAGATCATCTACCGCTGCAAAACGGATATGCTCCGGCTGCCCGGCCTTGTCATTGAGGCTACGCACGTAGTGCAGCGCGTAGTAGTTCATCTCTTCTTCTACATTGTACCGGCCCAGGTAGTTTCGACGGGCGGAGATCCGCATCAGCTCCCGAAACAGGCGGGCCTCATTACTGCTGATCTCTGTAGCACCCGATAGGCTGAGGCTATCATGCACCATTTCATCAAACAGCAGGAATGGCTTAGACTGGTACTCTGCGTCACGGTTGAGCCTGATCAACTTCTTTATCGCCGGGTTCTGGCTATAGGTCAGGATGACAGTGACGGGATGCGTTTTATTGTCCAGGTACCTGCGCGCAGTGATGGGCGCATTCAGTGCTGCCTGCTCGAGTACATCCTTGCACCAGTATTTCCCCTTGTACATTTCTACTTTCTTGATCACCTCATCAGGCTCTACCATAGCCGCATACAGGAGCGCAGCCCTGGCGTATGATTTGTGCACGAAGGATGGAATATCCTGCAATGCCATGAAGATGTTTCTTTTGAGTGCCAGCAGGCCTTTGGCAGAATCACTCAGGACGACATGCACCGGCTCTACTACCATCTCATCTGCAGGCTCCGGTTTTGACCTCGGTACCTTATGCGGGCGTGGCATTTCTTTTACCGTCGGTTCCGGTTTTGCCTCAGGCTCCAGCTCCGGAGCGGGTATCGATATATCTTCTGCTTGCGTATCAGCTATCACAGCGCGTAGCTGCGGCTGAGCTTCACGCCTTTCATTCGCGGCCAGGAGCTTAGTCAGGTTATGCTGCTCCTCCGGACTGAAAGGCTCCAGAAATGCAGCGAGCTTGTCCTCTTTGTCCAGCGCCTTTATCAGGCCGGGCAGTGGCCCGTCAGAGAGGTTTCTGATCAGTGCAGGACTCACGGTGCTCAGGTCGGCTTTCTCCATCTGACGCAGGTATACCTCCAGCGCCCTCGACCCGCACTCCCTGTAGCCATAGGCCAGCATGACCAGCTTTTCATCAGCACTCAGCGGTGCAAAGGTCTCAGATATCCGTGCCTGCGGCCAGAGAGAGGACTGGCGCATCTGCTCCACCACCCTGTATTCTGTTTCGCGGAGGAGCGAGCGCTTGCCCAGCGGCTGCTCCGTAGCCAGCAGTGTGATGAGGATACGCAGCATCAGATGGTTGTCTTCTGCTATAGAGTCTGCCTCTGCTTTTGAGATGATATCTCTGGCTATGGCATCATACAACACAAATGCCCTCGTCTTGCTGCCATAGTCACTGAATAGTTTATACAACCTGCGTACCAATGTATCACTGCTGCCTGCGGCAGTCCTGCTCACAGCGTTATCACTAAAAAAATATCTTTTGGCAAAATCAGGATCGCTGAGGATAGCACGCTCTATCACCCGGCGGTAGTAGTCATCAGCCGGGAGCTGATCTGCACTGGCCAGCACCTTGCCGGGATCGCTTTCGCATACATAGCTGATAAAACGCTGTCCGGCCGTATCTGACGCAAAGAGCGCTGCGCATCTGAGGGCAAAGCCAGGCGAGAGGCAAAGCTGATCATACAATACCCCCTCTCTGCGCCAGTCCATAATAACAAAAGCAAACTGCAGCTGATCTGTATATCTGCCATCCAGCAGAGCGCTGCGGTCTGTCATCCGCACGAGTAGCTGATGCAGGCCGTGAAGGTTTTGCACCTGCTGTCCGCTAGTGAAAGTATCGTTCACGGCGTAGCGGCTCAAGGAGTCGGCTGTGGTCATAAAAATACTGTCACGCACTCCCAGCCGCCGCTTGACATACTGGAGACTCCAGCGCACAGAGTCCTCATAGTGCGAGACCTCCCCCTGAGCCATCCCTACATCAGCCAGCAGCACACATAGGCCAACCAGAAAAAACAATTTTTTCACTCTGCTAAGCAAGTTAATTCTAATCGCGGACGTCTCCTCACTTTTTCACAGAAACAAGGACAACGCCCTGCAAATTTGAACGATTTAACAGACAGGTCAGTGTGCTGCGGGCCTTTGCAATGAAAAAGAGAAGGTAGTACCGAGGCCGACGGCGCTGGCCACTGTGATAGATTGCTTGTGTGCCTCCATGATGTGCTTTGCGATGGCCAGGCCCAGGCCCGTACCACCCTTGTCGCGGGAGCGCGCGCGGTCTACCCGATAGAAACGCTCAAAGAGCCGACTGAGATGTTCCTGAGCGATACCCGGACCATTGTCTCGTATCTCTATCATTATTTTATCCTCCTGGGCCGTAAAGGAGGCAGAGACAAAACAGCCCTCATTGCAATATTTGATCGCATTGGCCACGAGATTGTAAAACACCTGCCCGATCCTCAGCTTATCTGCGGTGACGAATACGGGCTCCATACTCATATCGCGAAAGCGAAGGTCAATATTCTTTGACCGGGCCTGTATCATAAAGCTCTCATAGATCTCCCTCACCTGATCTACTATGTCATATGTGGTCATATGCAGGGTCAGGTCGCCGGACTCATACTGGGATATAAGCAGTAGGTCGCTCACTATTTCGCTGAGGCGCTCCGTATTGCGCGAGGCTCTCGTGAGAAAGTCTTTAGCGATCTTCTCATCTTCCATGCCACCATCCAGGAGTGTCTCCAGGTAGCCTTGTATATTGAAGATAGGCGTCTTCAACTCGTGAGATACATTGCCCAGAAATTCCTTGCGGTATTGCTCCAGCTTTTTGAGCTGCTCTATCTCCTTGGATTTTTGCAGTGAGAACTCCATGACCCTGGTCTGCACGGCATCAAAAATATTCTTGTCCTCTATGTCACTTTTATCCTCGCGAAAACCATCTATCAGCTCGTAGATACGCAGCAGCTTGATAAAAATAAACTCCCTCATCGTGACATAGACGATCAGGTAGCACGAGAGAAATACAAGAGGGGGCAGGATAAAATATAGAGACTGCTGAAAGGCGGCCCAGTGCAGCAGGTCCGCCAGGTACATGACGAGGGTAGTGGTCAGTGATACGACCATAGCTGTCAGTACGGATACACCCCATTGTATACTGCCTTTCATGAGGTGCTAAGTTCCACAAAATAGCTGATTATCCCCATGAGCATGGTTAACGTTTCATTATCTTTACGGCTATGACGGATCTGCGTATCGCCACCATACAGACTGTTCTCCACTGGGAGGATATAGGGGCCAATCTGGAGATGATGGACAGGCTGGTAGATAGTATCACAGATGCAGATCTGGTGGTACTGCCGGAGATGTTCAGTACGGGCTTCAGTATGGTGCCGGTACGTCTGGCAGAAGGCATGGATGGTAGCGCCGTGACATGGATGAAGCGCGCCGCAGCGCGAAAAAACTGCGTGATAACCGGCAGCCTGATGCTATACGAGGGTGAGGGCCATGACCGGAAATACTATAACCGCCTCATCTGGATGCGTCCCGACGGCAGCTATGAAACCTACGACAAAAAGCACCTCTTCTCACTCTCTGATGAGCCCCGGATATATACGCCCGGATCGGAGCGACTGATCGTCACGCTGAAAGGCTGGCGTATCTGCCCGATGATCTGCTATGACCTGAGATTTCCGATATGGTCACGCAATGCGATCAATAAAGAGCGCGAGGCAACTTACGACCTACTGACCTACTCCGCCAACTGGCCCGACCGCCGGGCCCTGGCGTGGAAAACGCTCCTGCAAGCCAGAGCTATAGAAAACCAGTCTTATGTAATAGGCGTGAATCGTGTAGGAGATGATGGGACCGGGATCACATATACCGGAGATACATCTGTGATAGATCCATTGGGAAACATCCTCTACCGCAAGGAAGGTGATCAAGACATTTTCATCACCACACTCAGCTTTACAGAGCTGGTCAAGGTACGCCGCCAGTTTCAGTTTCTCAGAGATGCGGATCCTTTCCAATTATTATAATCAAAAGGGATTACTGCATTTTGCATAACTTCGGATATCATGTATCACTTCTGCACGATCTCATCCGCAGACCACCTCCACAAGACGCTGGCGCTCTATGACTCACTGCGCAGGATACATACGGATGCCTTCCTGCATGTGCTATGCACGGAGGACCTGATGGATAAGGTACCTCCCGGCAATATAGCCTTGTATCAAATCCCTGATGTCGCCCACCTGCCATCTGCACAGAGCATCGTATCCAAGTACAGATCCTCTGCAGATAAACTACGCTGGTCCCTGAAGCCCGTATTCCTCCACTATCTGCTGGAGGAGAAATCGGACAAGGTGATCTATATCGATAATGATATTTATTTCTTTGGCGATTATGCGTTCCTTTTTGATCTGCTGGATG
>JAFDYP010000317.1 GCA_018267355.1 Bacteroidota bacterium | reverse complement strand
GGGGGCTAACATTCAGATCATGGACCCAGACAAAGGGACCTATGTGTATGTAAACAAGACAAGTAATTGTCAAGTCCAATGGTACAAATCACCTACTCAGCAATATCCAATAATAGTGGATTACAACGGAAAGAAAGCAAAAGTACTTCCTTACAAAAATGGGAAAGAATCATCTAAGGTACAGATAGACTTTACTACCTCCGAGCCAACAATAAAGATAGGTCAGGATGCTCCATAATTTTCAGAACCATACCACACACTGTATATGAAGTACTATAATCTTGTTTTTATAATATTCGTTTCACTAGCGGTTTCTGCTAACGCTCAGCACACTATCCATTTAGATAGATCAATTAGCGTATCTGTGTTCAAGAAGCCTTCTGTAAAATCAAAGACGCTCGTAAATCTCAAAGGGGATACATTATTTGTATTGGCTATTTTTCAAACTCCAGGCAAGTACGAAAAATGGTTTAAAGTCTCGATTCCGGCAACGCATAAGTTTGGCTGGATTCCAACTTCTTATGTGATCTATGATGACAATTACTATGACGTTTTAAAGGATTTATCCTCTCGATGAGATCTGCTGTAAATAACTCACTGTTGTAACCTGATACGAGTGACTATACAAAGGGCGGTTCTTTATTGCCCTTTGTATAGTTATACGGCTTGATTCATTTACCACCACGCGGTAAGATGAATCCATGTTATTCAGGATTAGAGGCGACTATACAAACCCAATTCTTTTTGTTATAGCTTTTTATTGCGGAGTTAATTTTCTCTCTTCCCAGAGCGTGTTTGCCCAGGATATTACAGACGGTCGGGTAGAGATTACGCCACCCGACATAACCGAGCAACAAGTCACTCAACCTTCGAGTATTGTTTCCGATGATGTTCTCTATGGACTCCATGATGTGGGGATTACCACTAACGACCCCAATGGCGTATACAACATAAACAACCCTCAGGTAAGTATAGATTCAAATGGGAATATATTTTTGAGTTCCGACTCGCTTGTTACTACCGCGAAAACATACCCTAGCTTCTCTTTTAAGGGAACTATTTCCATACAAGAGAAAAATATTATCTTTTCCTTATACTCAATAAATCCATCTGATTTCCCAAGCGTCAAAGCCGATTCTATTCGGAATGCCATAAGTAGGGAGCTGACAACATCAATAACTCCGTCGCAGTATAATACTTATGGATATAGCCCCGATAATATGAAGTGTATGATGCTTCATGCAGATCAATGGACAATTATCTATGATACAAAGGGAAGTGACAATTTTACTCCACCACCATATGGGCTGTGTCCAAATGAGCAGGGTAATGCGCAAGACAGCAATGGGTCAAATGGTCTCAATAATAATAACAAAGGAGCAGATACAATTACGGTTAGTTCAAAAGTAACAGTAGCGGCTATTGAGGACAAGACTGGGAGTCAAGCTGGTGGATTGGTTCCATGTGACGGCAGAGCAAAATATGGGAAGTGCGGATGGGGTAATCTTGTAGATCTTGTCAATAAGGTCATTAAGTATGTTATTATCTTAACCGTTCCGGGTGCAGCATGTATTTTCACATATGCCGGTTTTCTTTTACTTTCTTCTGGAGGAAGCGAAGAACAACGTATCAAAGCAAAGCATATCTTTTTTAATGTGTTTTTGGGAATTATTATTATCCTTTCTGCTGTTTTAGTCATTCAAACTTTACTCAGGTCATTAGGAGTTACATCCGGTTATAGCAGTTTGATTTGAACTGGCATTTGAATATTGAAAGCCATTTTACAAATGACTCGGGGGTATGTAGGAATCCTTGAGTTAATCAATATTTTTCTTTATTGAATCAACTACAACCTTAGTCCGTGCCTGGGTCTTTCGTTTACTTTCCCCATCAGAAACTGTACCATACTCTACCTTCACCCGATAGCCCTTTACTCTGGTCTCAGTCGAAGGCTTTCTTGCAATCTCTACGTCAAGATATTCGAATAGTGCTTCGGCCTCTATCACCATTACCTTACTGAGTTGAGCGTTATCAATGGAATCCCGTATCTTCTTTTCTATCACCTTGACTACATTCCTGTTCTTGGCTATTGCCACAACCAAGTCATAGCCCGCATCAATACACTTCTCAATATTATGAAGCTCCCAATCTGCTGTTGTGGTCATGCCGATCTCACAGGCAATGCGCTTACCATTTCTCTCTAAAGTCACATCAACCCGTCCTCCGTCCGGTGTTGGTTCCTCAATTTTTGCAGTAAAGCCTCGCGCCTCAGCCATCTTCTTGATGAACATCTGCATATAGCGGTGTTCACTGAGTTCTTTTTGTTTGACTAACCGTGCTTTGGTTTCATTCGCTTGTATCTCAACTGATGTGACCTTCTCCTGTACTTCTTGCTTGAGAGTCTCTACGGCTTCCTCGTTAGGGCTAGGCGGTATAACCACTTGTTCTTTCTTTGGCTTGGGGTCCGCTTCCTGTGCCTTTTCCTCTCGAAGAAATTCAAGCGACCGTTCAACTTCTTCCCTCGGTGTTCCATACATCTCTTGCGAAAGGGCAATAACCTTGTATTTTATTTCCACCGCTTGCTCAGATTCAATATCTTTCAACTGCAAAGTAGATATCGTAAAATCAAACTCAGGCCGCTCTATTCGGGCAATAGCCTGACCCGTCCCTAAATTCTGTATATCCTGCACCTCAAATGAACTAAACCCTTCGGCAAATCGTTTTGCGTCGATATCCCCAATTTTAAAACAGACCCTCGTGCCGGCATTGGATACTACCGCATTGGCAAGTTCAGTATCATACTTCTGCAACTGGCTCATATCCTGATGGGCAAGAATACAACCTAAGCCGTACTTTCGTGTGCCGGAGAGAATAGAGGACATGGACGGTGTTACGAAGTTTTGAAACTCGTCTATGTACATATAGAAATTGGCGCGGCTATCTTTGCTCTTTGCCTGCCGTGCCATTGCCGTTTGGTAAATCTTCGAGACAAAGAATGTCCCTAAAAGGTAACTGTTCTCCGTACCAATCAATCCCTGCGAGAGCTTAATGAGGACGATCTTCCTGTTATCCATAAGGCTTTCAAAGTCCAGGCTCTTCTTCTGTGCCACCATGTTTCGGATGAGCTTTGGACGTAGAAAGCTATCTAGCCTGGTCAATATTGGGCCAATGGAATTAGATTTAAGCAACGGATACTCTTTCTGCCAGTAATAGACCACACTCGGGTCTGAAACGGTTTTGAGGAACCGGCTACGATAATCTTTTTCAATAAGGAATCTACGTAAGTCCATCAGCGTGCCTCCTTCGGTACTTTCTAAAAAGGCAAGGATGGCATTTGCCAAAACACTGTGCATCTGGTCGCCAAAAGAAGTAGAGAGTCGTCTAAACACTGCCACGAGGTCTGAGGCTAGTATTTCCTTCTCAACATCTGAATGGGCATTCAAGATATTGAAGCCAACGGGGAACTCCCCATCTGATGGATCTATAATAACGACATCATCGTATCTGTTCTCTGGGATATATGGCAGGATACTTTCAATGAGGTCGCCATGCGGATCAAGCACTGCAATCCCATTTCCTAAATGAATATCCTGCACTATGCATGACTGGAGTAAGGTGCTTTTGCCTGTGCCGGTTGCCCCAATGACGTGCATGTGTTTAAGGCGTTGCTGAGGGGTAAGGGTTACAATACCTTCGAAGTCATGATGAGTATTTCATCCTAAACAGAAATCTGCTCCCCACGCCATATCCGGTGCCCGTTTAGTTTTGCCTACAGGATGCTCCAGCTTTACTGAATGAACAGATTGGGGATAGTGGACAAAGGTGGCAAGTTCATGGGTATTTAGTATCATGCCCACTCTCCGCGTTTGCCGTTTCCAGATATCCACTGCCATTTCTTCCGCATCTCGTCCTGTATTAGTAAGGGCAATGAGTGAGTTGCTACCCGACTTAGAGCTTTGCATCAATACAGTACCAACTTTTTCAACGACTCGAAGCGCACCCGCTGTTGTTGTGTCCTGTCCCAATACCCGAATACAAGTGGCAAAAAGCGGAGCGGATATTTTTTCTTGTGTCAGCTTGGGCATATCTGGGGCATCCATGAAAAAGGACTCTCCCTTTGCATCGGTTACTGAGCGATACATGCTCTCTGCCCAGGGATTGGCAACTCCTTTAAATAGGAACTGAAGTAAAACCTGCTCATCGTTTTGCAAATACTCTAGTACACCATACAATCCGGTTAATGGGTCGGTAGAATATTTATCCGACATTGCCAGCGGTCGCACAAATTCTTCGGATAATCCAAAGTCAGCTATGGCAAAGTGCTTCTTGGGATCAATGATCATCCCCAGTCCTTCTTCAGTTAAGGGGCGAATGATACAGGAAGGGAAGTAAGCCCGCACCTGGCTTTCTACATGAAGTACGTCAGATTCACGGCAGATGAACTGAATACGAATGAGATCACTCCAAGCCATGATCTCAAAGCACACAGCATGGTTGGTAAAGGAGAGCATGGTAAGGAACTTTGCTATCTCCTGTGCTTTGGATAGCCTATCCTCTCTAGTAAACGAAACAGAAAACCCCTTTACTACCTCTTCTGATTGAAAAGTATATGCACTAACTGCAATTTTAGGCGAAGACTCCTCGACTTGCTCCTGCTGACCGGGAGTTAATGTTCGTTCAATAAATGATGCTACTCTGTTCAGAAGGGGAGGCCTAAGACTTTCATCAGTAGTGGGTCTTGTAGTTGCATACGGAGAGAATGGGACAAACTCGGGTTCAAGATCTACAGGCTCAGTAAAGACATACCAGCCCCGCCCTAGTTTTTCCCAATCATAAAAGTGGGCAGTGAGTTGTTCGGCACGGGAATGAGACATCGGGTAGGTGCATAAATCTTAAAAAGGTATACGATATTTTTCTGACAGCGCACGAGCGCCTTTTTGGCTGGTTAGCTCCTCGATGGCCTCGGTAAAGCCAGCCTGTATAGCGCCTTTGATCATTGCATTGGTGTCTATCTGATAATAAGTACTACTATCAGCCACCTTTTCCAATGCAGTTATCTTTCTCATGAGCTTTTTTGCAATAGAAGGTCGTTCCACATACCACATAGAAACGAAAAATCCCTTTGCAAAAGGCGCAGCACAGATATCATAGATAAATTCTCCTTTGACTACGTGCAAATATTCACGCCGTGCGCCTAATAGTCCAGACTCGGAATAATTAACGCGAGAGAACTTTACGCCTGGGATTTCCCGTCTGGTGATACACTCTTGTACCTTTAGATAAAATTCTTCGGCACCAAATTCTACACCATCAAAAGTATGCTGCCAGTGATTGTGATTTTCCACAGATTGTGAAATCCAATAATAGACGACTAGAAGTATCGCTAAAGAAAGGAGTACAACAAATATCATGGTACAAAAGTTATGGTTAGTTGATGAACTATTTCACTGGCATTTCATCTACGAGCGTTATTCTAAAAAGTTGAATCTTATCTCCTTCATTATTCCAGATGCAATGTTCC
>JAFDYP010000316.1 GCA_018267355.1 Bacteroidota bacterium | reverse complement strand
CACCGGGTTATTATAATCTGCGGTGATGTTGTAGAGATTGTGGTCCGTACCGATAAAAAAGGCGTAGGAGCCATCATCTGTGATGGATACATTATTCAGTGCAAAAGTAGTATTGAGAGCGTGGAAATCTGAGGCCTGAGGATTTTGAGGCTTCACCATATACAGCGCATTAGAGCCAGCCGAGGTATTGCTATTCTGTACCATGATCCAGTCGGTACCCGTCACTGGGTTTGTGTTAGTAGGATTGGTATTGGTACCGTCATATATCTCCACATTATCAAAAGCTGTTTTAGCCGCTTGTACTTCCGTAGCTCCATAGAGATCCTGTGCTGCCTGCACTACTGCCAATCGCGCATCCAGAAACTGTGAGTTTTGAGTGAGGTAGTTTTTGAGTGCACGATAGTACACTAGTTCGGCTTTTTGCTTTGATACTGCCGTAGCGAAATAATAGAAAGCATGATTGGTGATACCACTATTGGTATGTACGCCACCGTGATCACTGGTCGTATTGACATACTCGCTCATTGTAGCAGGCTGCCAGCCATTTCCTCCCTGTGATGCACCATTGTGAGGATTAGACAGATCGCGTAGTGCGTTTGACGGGAAAAATCCCGGCAGGCAAACCTGCTCTCCTATCGTCCAGTTATTGCGGTCTATCATAGCACCGAATACATCTGCCATACTCTCATTGAGCGCACCGGACTGGTCCTGATAGGCCAGATTTGCCGTGCTCTGTATCACGCCATGTGTCATCTCATGTCCCGCCACGTCCAGCCCTCCGGCCAGTGGCTTGAAAGCCTGATCTCCATTGCCATACGCCATGAGCTGACCATTCCAGAATGCATTATCCATAGGCTGCCCCTGGTCATCATTCACATTGATCACGGAGATGATAGTGCCGCCATTGCCATCTATAGAGTTGCGGCTATGAGTGGTCTGATAGTAGCTATATGCTGCGGCTCCATTGGCGTAAGCGGAGGCTGCATTTTGTGAGTTGGGCCAGGAGTTGATATTGCTCGTGCTGATATGGGCCACCTGTATATTGGAGGAGGCTGCTCCCTGGGCATCGAGTGTCCATATAGCTCCTACCGGATTATCAGGCATCTGTGACTGTCCGGCATTATACATACTGCGAGTAATGTCGATCATATAATAGGTACCATTGCTATGCTGGTACACATTTACTGTCTGGTTGACACCATTCAGGTCATTGAGATGTGTCACAGCCGGTCCGGTGGTACAACTGATATTATTGCTGTGCAGTACGGCACCTGTTGCGGCATCCACCATTACTTCATACATATTGATAAAATCAGTCCTGAGCGTTACTTTGTACGCCCAGCGGTCCTTATCATTATACTTATCCTTCGGATAAAGCACTAGCTCCGACACCGGGCCATTGTATTTGAGCAGATCCCTCGAATATTGGTTCATCTCTTTGAGACCCCTGCCATCAGTGAGCATATAGACAGCCTGCGAGACAGCTACCTGCTCACCTACCAGACCTGCAGGTACACCTATAGCCGGCGTGGCTGCCCAGCGGCCATTGATCGCAGTGCCGTGAGGAGAAAAGTGAACGATCAACTCCTTACCCATGACAGGGTATCCTTTATAGCTCTGCGAAAACTTAACGTGTGTGAAACCAATAGCATCCTGATCTATATCTTTGACACTAAGCTCATGTGCCGGATCACTGAGTGCCAGAAGCGCTTTATTCTGATCCAGAAACTGAATAGCTGCTGCGCCTATCTCTGTGCGGCCGGCACCAGGAGCGATAGGGATGATGCGGTCACTCGTGATAAATATGGGATTCTTTTGATCCCTGGCGTATTTCACCTCTTTAATAGTACCGGGGGCATAAGTGCTTTTCTTGTATGCTATCCCGTTAAACTTGACAGAACCAAGCGCCTGCTGTATGTGTCCGAGAGAACCAAGCCCCTTCATACTGGGAGCGCCCGACGTTTTAGTTACGGTTTTGAAATTATGCGGGGTAGACTGTCCTGATGCCGGGCCGGCGGCATGTACACTCAGCGCAGTAGTGATAGACAGGACGGAGAGTAGTGTTTTGATCATAACAAAGGGTTTATTGTTGTTTAGGAACTAACGAATTCAACTTAGCCAGCAGTTCATCCAATGCAGCATTGCCAGATGAGCTATCTGATGCCCATGTATTGGTATAAGCCTTTCCGTCACGTGTCAATGTCAGAAAGGATGACATGTTACCGGGTTGATTGACAGACGCACCTGCAAAATTAACCTTTGTGATCAATGCTTCTATCTCTTTCAGGTCCTTTTTATTTACTGTCGCGAGGTCCTTCTTTCCTGGAAAGGATGAAGATGTCTTGTACAATTTACCATCTTCCTGAAGCGTATAGGTGGTGACTACGTTAGTAAAACCACCTTGACTCCCAAAGTTGAGCTGAAAGGGTTGCAGGCTTTTGCAGGAAGTGAGGATCAGCACTGCCGTCAGGGTTATCAGGGTTTTTCTCATATCGGTGTGTTTAGAGCACAAGATATAGTTTATAGAAAAAAGTAAAAACAATCTATTGATTGGTCACATTTTAGCAAATGCAATGCCAAATTGGTAACAGCCAGCTTCGCCATCTGCTTTATCCAATTATTATATCTTTAGCTTGTAAAGTATGATCAACGATATCTTTAGAAAGAAAACTGTAGCCAAAGTCATAAAGGACGCAGAGGATGGATATGGCGACGGTGAGGCGCATAATGCGCTGCAGCGTTCTCTAGGTGTACGCGACCTGACGGCGCTCGGTATAGCAGCAGTAGTCGGGGCTGGTATATTCTCCACCATTGGCAAGGCCAGCTATGATGGGGGCCCTGGCATCATTTTGCTATTTCTATTCGTGGCTGTGGCTTGCGGTTTTTCCGCTCTTTGCTATGCAGAGTTTGCCAGTATTGTGCCTGTCAGCGGAAGCGCCTACACCTATTCTTATGTGGCTTTTGGAGAGATCGTAGCATGGATCATAGGGTGGGACCTGCTCATGGAGTATGCCATTGGCAATATAGTAGTAGCTAT
>JAFDYP010000315.1 GCA_018267355.1 Bacteroidota bacterium | reverse complement strand
CTCTGGGGTACAAGACATGGAAGAATCTCTGTGTAGGGGGCAGTCTTAATTACAACCTGCAGTATGTACCACATGTAGACGGTCCGGGCACCAACTCGCCTCACGCCTCTGTGCAGGTCTATGGTGGCGGTCCATTTGTGCATTACAAGATATGGAAGGGCTTCTTTACGCGGCTGCGGGTAGAGATGCTGGCGGTGCGCTCTCCCACTTCCTATGCATACGGCAGCACAAATGAATTGGTATACAATACGCGGGGTATCCCATATCTGTGGATCGGCGGCGGCTATAACCTTACGGCCAGCAAAAATTTTTTTATACCAGTAGCGGTCTATATCAATCCACTATATCCTGCCTATAGCGGTGGCCAAAAGTCGATCTCACCGTATCCGTCTATTGTCTATTTTCAGGTAGCCTTTTATATTTTCTCTCCCGGCCATTGATATGGGCTCCAAACTGCCTTTATCATTCTATCGTCGTGATGATGTGACTCTGATAGCTCGTGAGCTACTGGGTAAGGTTCTTTGTACCAACTTTGGCGGTGTACTCACCAGCGGTATTATCGTAGAAACAGAAGCCTATTCACAAAGCGAAAAAGCTTGTCACGCCTTCGGAGGTAAACGTACTCCGCGCACAGAGGTTTTTTACAATGATGGCGGCCTCTCTTATGTGTATCTCTGCTACGGCATCCACTATCTTTTTAATATCATCACAAACGCAGCCGATACTGCAGATGCCGTACTGATCCGCGCCATAGAGCCTGTAGATGGAGTAGAGACCATGCTACGCCGCCGCAAGATGACCAAACTGGAGCACCGCATAGGTGCCGGCCCCGGCTCGGTGAGTCAGGCGCTTGGCCTCACTAAGCATCACAATGCCCTCGACCTAACCGAAGACCACGTCTGGCTGGAGCGGCGGGGCATCAAAGTGCCGGATGATCAGATCATCGCCTCTCCCCGTGTAGGTGTAGACTACGCCGGAGAGGATGCGCTGCTGCCCTGGCGGTACCGCATAGCAGGTAGCCCGTGGGTCAGCCGGGCGAAATAATTTGTGTTGAAAATCAAATAAATAAGAGAAAGTCTCAATTTTCTCTTGACAAAGGCTAAGACGGCGTTTACCTTGTTTGTATAAGCTGAGAGTGATTTCAGTTTTTCAGGGTTAACAGGCCGGTAGCTTTAGAAGTGCCGGTCTTGTTATTTTAGGCCAGCCCTGCCCTGATAGTATAAATGCCCCTGCATTTTCCTACTTTGCTACAAACTATCTGGTCATTGATCTCCCACCCGTCAGATACTCATGGCACCTCTGTCAGTCGCTCCACGGCCTGGAGCACGTCACTGCTATTGCTGGCATTCATGTGGCTGTATCTTCATCCTGCATTTCAAGACCGTGTGGTACCTATCGGAGATACGCTGGACTATCAGATCATAGCTGTCAATTTTGCCCAGTGCAATGAATTTCCTTGCAGCAATATGCTGCTACCTGATACTTCCTACCACTTTGATACGCGCACTGCACTTGACGCTCAGAGAGTAAAGGAGCGCAAACTACAGACTGGCCCGGGCTACAATTTTGTGCGTAATCCGCTTTATACGCTTTTCTGCGGAGCGGTATATAAGGCCTGTGGTGTCAATGTCCGATCGCTATACACGATACAATTCTTCGTTCTCATCTTGTCCCTGTCACTATTGCCGGTGGCCGGCTGGCGTGTAGCCGGTCAGCGTGGTATATGGGCAGGCGGCATGGCAGCGCTCGTGATCTTCTTTCTGGATAAATACTTTGCGGCTGAGATACAGACGCAAGCGCTGGTGTTGCCCTATACTATAGGCCTCTGGTGGCTAATGGCGAGCAGGCTACAGCGTAAGGATATCGCATCGATCATCTTCATGGCTGTATACATTGGAGCGGGCCTGCTCCTGAAGAACTTTTTCATTCCCGTAGCGTGGCTTATTTCATTTTACTACCTGTGGAGGCATCAGCGCTGGCAGTCGTGGCTGCTACCGCTGATGATCCTGGTTACAATAGTGCCATGGTCTATCTATGCAAATCAATTAACCGCTCAAGGAGCAGATGCCTTCTTGCTCACTACACAGGGAGATGATGTCCTTCTGGCCTCTAATAATGATGCAGCTACCGATGGCGACTGGCATCCCGAGGGACCCGCCCGGACGGCTTACTACCGGCAGCCGGATATAGCCCGCCTGAGTCCTGCCATGCAGGTAGCCGGGTATATGACTATGCATCCTGTGCAGGCTGTCACGATGCTTTCCGAAAAGGTGCGCCGTGGCCTTCTCACACGCTGGCCTCCGGTCCTGTTTATAGTGCTGCTCTGGACCACGGCGCTTGTAGCTGCGCTGCCATCCGGATGGAGATTTATGTGGGTTGTGGTCACATCGCTCATAGCTACTGCGGTCATTGTATTCTATGGTGTTGACCGCAGCAGCTTTTACACTTTTCAGCGGCAGGCAGATACGCTTCTCTACATCACACGTTTGCCACTGGTGATGCTGGTAGCCACCGCCATACTGTGCATCCGGCTATCAAACCGTGCACTACTCACGATGCCTTCTGCGACATGGACACTTGTAGTCAGTTTCATCCTGCTCAATATGGTCTTCTACGGTTCGCCGCGCATTATAGGGATGATCGACTTCCTTTGGATGTTTTATGCTGTCATGCTCGCCTATCGTATCCGCGATCTGCTGGCGGAATGATGTATCTTTAGTACTGTGCCATCACTCACCGATATACTCAGATACGCACTGATCACACTCGTGGTCATGGTGCCTTTCTTGTTTTCGCCGCAGCCTTCTGCGGACCAGAAGTTCTGCGGCACCTTTTACCACATAGGTACTCATGCAGGTTTTGTGGTCAACTGTGACTCGTATGAGTATGTCAGGGTTTCCGTGCACCCGGGTGCCCTGTTTGAGCCGCACTCTATCCGCCAGTCTCGTCCGCTTTTTATCATGGCAGGCTGCGCTCTGGGATACCTGCTATATCCTGTACTGTCTCTCCTTCATTTCAATATTTACTACGCGCACTTTGCCGGTTTTCTTTTGATCAATCTATTGAT
>JAFDYP010000314.1 GCA_018267355.1 Bacteroidota bacterium | reverse complement strand
TCTACATCCACACAGTATTTTGGCTTCAATATGCAGCTGGACCCTATCAGCAGCGGCATAGGGCTGCAGGTGACCAATGACATGATAGGCTACCTGCGCACCACCACCGTAGCGATCAACTATGACTACCGCAAGAAATTCCGCTCCTTCTCACTGGCTGTCGGCATCGGCGCGGGTATCGTACAGACCGGCCTGCAGGGCGATAAGCTGGTCACTCCGGAGGGTATCTATACCGGCGGTTCCATAGACCATCGGGACAACTATGTACCTGCTACTCTGGCCAATGGTCTCTCTCCCGATTTCTCAGCTGGTATCTACATGAATAACGAAAAATGGTTTGCCGGAGTGGCGGTAGATCACATCTACACCATCACAAAACTGCAAAATACCAATCTGGGCTATGCCCGAAACCTCCTGGTCATGGGCGGGTATGACTTTACATTGGGGAAACATTTCAACATGATGCCCTCTGCACTGGTCAAGTCTGACCTGCGTCAGGTGCAGGCTGAGCTGAGCCTGACCATGAGGATTTATGACAATATCCTGACAGGAATAGCGTTCAGAGGATACAGCCAGCGTAGCCTGGATGCCGCCGTGATCTATGCGGGATTCAGGGTCAAGGGCTTCCGCCTGGTCTACTCGTATGATATAAATGCGTCATATCTCAGCGGTTTCAATACCGGAAGCCATGAGATCAGTGCCGCGTATCTATTTGGGTTGAAAAAACGTACAAGAACCGGTTATTATTACTTTAATTCGAGGTTTTTGTAAAAATATTTGTGGACAAGGCCACCCGACGTGTGGAAACAAAGTCGGGTTGCATGCGTAAAATAATTTTGGTTAACTATATTTGGCATTTAGAGTATTTATTTGTTACATTTACGACCTTCAAAATTTTATCGAAATCAATCTAACTCTGAGAAAAATGAAAAAAATCAAAAGCATCTTGTGCATCGCTTCTGCTGCCATAGCTCTGTTTCTGGCAGGATGCAGCGGAGGATACAACGGGCAGCTGCTCGGTGAGCAAGATAGGCCTCGGTGGAACCCGGTGACGCCATACGGTATGGTGTTCGTGCCATCAGGTGTCCTTCACATCGGCCCTAGCGATCAGGACGTGAATAGCGCCCATGTAGCCAAGGCCAAACAAGTCTCCATAGTTGGCTTTTATATGGATGACACAGAGATCACTAATAACGAGTACCGCCAGTTTGTAAACTACGTACGCGACTCCGTAGCGCATACCATGCTGGAGCATACCAAGGAAGACGCAAACAGCGGCAAAACTCAGATCGACTGGAATCAGAAGATCGACTGGAAGAAGACTGAAGGCAATGAGCAACTGGAAGAGATCTTCGTACCTGAGGCACAGCGCTACTGCGGTATCCAGGAGATAGATGTCAATAAACTCTGGTACGTGTATGACTGGATCGACTTCAAGGAAGCAGCCAAGTCTAAAAACCGCAACACTGATCGCAGCAAGTATATTCGCCATGAGAAGTGCCAGGTATATCCGGATACATTGGTTTGGGTACGTGACTTCACCTACTCATATAATGAGCCGATGACCCGCAACTACTTCCACCACCCTGCATTTGACGACTATCCTGTAGTAGGCGTGACCTGGCCTCAGGCTAATGCCTTCTGCGCATGGAGAACCCGCCTCTGGATGGACTACAATACTGTACGCGGTATCCCTCTGATGGACAACTTCCGCCTGCCTACAGAAGGCGAGTGGGAATATGCTGCACGCGGTGGCAAGAAGCTCGCTCCATATCCATGGGGTGGCCCATATGTGCGCAACTCTAAGGGCTGCGTACTCGCAAACTTCAAACCTGGCCGTGGCAACTATCCTGAGGACGGTGGCTTCTACACTGTACGTGCAGATGCATACTGGCCTAATGACTACGGTCTGTACAACATGGCCGGTAATGCCGCTGAGTGGACCTCTTCTGCTTACTACGAGAATGCATACTCCTTTATCCATGACCTGAACCCTGACATCCGCTATGACGCTGAGACTGCAGAGTCTGAGACGCTGAAGCGTAAGGTGATCCGCGGTGGCTCATGGAAGGATATCGGCTACTATATAGAGACTGGTACCCGCCACTGGGAGTATTCTGACTCGGCCAAGTCTTACATAGGCTTCCGCTGCATCACTACATTCCTCGGCAGGGATATCTCTGACCACTAAATAATGCTGATTATTTCAGTAGCAAAAAGTGACTTTTAAATCTTAAAGCGGTTTTACAATTTATCAACCATATCAATCTTTTAAATTAACCCTCAAAAAATCGAAAAAATGGCTGGACAAAGCAAATCATTCTTCCTCACCAAGACTGGTAAAACATATCTGAACTATGCGTACTCTTTCGGCGCAGCGATAGTAATCCTCGGTGCTCTCTTCAAGATCAACCACTGGCCTTTTGCGACTCCCATGCTCATCATAGGTATGGGTACCGAAGTTGTGATCTTCGTTATATCTGGCTTCGAGCCTCAGTTTGACACGCATCTGGAGTATGAGTGGGAGAGGGTATATCCTGAGCTGCTCTCTACAGAGCCTGTAGCCAAGAAATCTGACAAGCCGCTCACCCAGCAGCTCGACAAGATGCTCTCTGACGCCAAGGTAGGCCCGGATCTGATCAATAGCCTCGGCAAAGGTCTCTCCAGCCTGGCTGACAGCACCGGCAAACTGAACGACCTCACTGAAGCTTCTGTAGCAGTAAATGACTTTGCCAAGAACGCGAAGAGCGCTTCTGGTAATATCGTAAACTTTGCATCTGCGGCTGCTACAGCTACCAGCGCTGTAGGCGAGATAGGCAAGGGTGCTGAAAACACCAAGCAATATCATGAGCAGGTACAAAACATGGTGAAGAACCTCGGCCAGCTCAATACTATCTATGAGCTCGAGCTCCAGGACTCTAACAATCACCTGAAGGCTATGAACAAGTTCTTTGGCAACCTGAACAATGCTGCTCAGGCCCTGTCTGAGACAGCTACTGACGCTACTAAGTACAAAGAGCAACTGTCTACTCTCAATAAGAACCTGACAGCGCTGAATAATGTATACGGTAATATGCTTTCTGCAATGAGGGCTACGCAAGCGTAATTTTTAAGTAATAACGATTCGTCTAACCCTTTAAACTGATAATAAAAAATGGCAGGAGGTAAACTATCGCCACGGCAGAAGATGATCAACATGATGTACCTCGTGTTGACCGCGCTTCTCGCTATGAACGTTTCTGCAGAGATCTTGAACGCTTTCAAAACTGTAAACGGCTCTATCACAAACTCAAACGGTATGATAGACCTGAAGAATGAAAAGGTAGTAAAAGGCCTGCAGAATGAAGCTAAAAATCAACCTGAGAAAGTCGCAGAACTAATGAAGCTGGTAGATCAGGTCAAGGCTAAATCAGCCGAGACTACCAGTTATATAGAAGGTCTGGAGAAGCAACTCAATAAAGCTGAGAATGACGCCGATCTGGAGGTAGGTACTCACCTGCTCGCTGAGGGCAAGGATGGTGACCTGCTCAAAACCAAGCTGGAGGCTTACAAGAATGATATCACTGGTATCATGACCAAGTTTCCGCTGCCATCTGCCATCCCTGTGGATGTGACACCTCCCAAGACTGAGGAGAGTGGCCAGAAGCTGGGCTGGAAGGAAGCTTACTTCCACATGGTGCCAAAGGTAGCAGCGCTGACTATCCTCAATAAGTTTAAGAATGATGTAAAGACGACCGAAGCTATGTGCCTCGACCGTCTGGCCAAAGAAGCGGTGTCTGTAGAGGTAACCCTCGACAAGTTTGAGCCGCTGGTTAGTGCAAAGTCTTCTTATGTACTCGTAGGTGATAAGTATGAGGCTACTATCGGTCTCGGCGCTTATAGTACTGCGATCGTTCCTGAGGTTTACGTAGGCGGTAGCCGCGTAGAAGTGAAGGATGGTAAGGCTACATATACTGTAAACGCCAGCTCCGCTGGTAGCTTCACAGTGCCTACACTCGTCAAGATCCCTAAGAGGTCTGGTGGCTTTGAAGAAGCTAAAGGCGAGCTGAAATATGAAGTAGGTGTACCTGCAGGTGCTGCGGTCATGCTCGACAAGATGAATGTAGTTTACATCGGTGTAGACAACCCTATCACTGTATCGTCAGGCTCCGGTGCTGAAAAGACCAGCGTGACGCCATCCGGTGGTGGTATGTCAGTAGCCAAGGGCGCAGGTCCTGGCAAGTACATCGTGAAGGCGACTACACCTGACCTGAAGGCAAACCTCAAGGTGGCTGTGACAGGTGGCAAGGCGACTGACTTCCCTATCCGTGTCAAGAGGATCCCGGATCCGGTACCTACACTCGGTGGCAAACTGCGTGGTGGTAATGCACAGCCAGGTACGCTGAAGGCTCAGACTGGTATCGTACCGGTGCTGGATAACTTTGACTTTGAAGCGCGCTTCAATGTAGAAAGCTATGACATGGTGTTCGCCTCTAAGGGTGAGATCTTCCGTGCTACAGCATCCGGTCCGCTCTTCAGCCCTCAGATGCTCACATTCATCAGCCGTGCCAAGCCTAAGGATGTGATCTACCTGGAGGAGATCAAGGTAAGAGGTCCGGACGGTACACCGCGTAAGATCGGTCAGATCGTATTCACCGTACAATAACAAAGAAACAAGCAAAGCAAGATAATATGTTCAAAGCAGGAAAAATACTGGCAGCAGTGGGGCTGATGGTCTCAGCCGGAGCACTCTTTGCACAGGAGCCGCTGGATGGTGCCTACCAGAAGACGGTGACCAAGGAGAAAGAAATCATCCCATACGACTATCTGCGTGAGGCTGATATCTTCTGGCAGAAGCGTATCTGGAGAGTCATAGACACACGTGAGAAAATGAATCTTCCATTCGCCTATCCGCAGCAGCCACTCATAGAGATCGTACACACAGCCGCTAAAAATGGTGAGCTGACAGTATATGACAACGCCGTGGAAAATGGCGATCAGTTCAAGGCTGTACTCGCAGTAGACGATGTCAAGAAGATCGGCTCCAAGGAGGATACCATCACCAGCATCAACCCGGTGACACTGGAGGAAGAGACTAAAGTGGTAAAGAACGAACTCACATGGGATCGTGTCACTAAGTTTCGTCTGAAGGAAGACTGGCTCTTTGATGAGGAGACATCTACCATGATGTGCCGTATCATCGGCCTCGCTCCGGTCATGGAGGACAAGGATGCTGATGGCAACTATCGTGGTGACCTCGTGATGTACTGGTGCTACTATCCTGACCTGCGCCCTATACTGGCCAAGTATGAGGTGTACAACCCTAAGAATGATGCGGTACGTATCAGCTGGGAGGATCTCTTTGAGGCACGTATGTTTGAGAGCTATATCTACAAGGAGTCAAACGTATATGACCGCCAGATCAAGGAGTACGCCTCTGGTGTAGACCTCCTGCTGGAGTCTGACCGTATCAAAAACGATATGTTCGTATTTGAGCACGATCTCTGGAACTATTAATATTTCAGATCAAGATACCGGAAAGGGGAGCACATGCTCCCCTTTTCCTTTGAAGGCTATGCCATTTGAGGGGGTACCATTATTTCGCGATTCTTCTGTTTAGCCTAATGATGGCAAACCGGTAAAAAATGTGATGAAGATTAAGTCTCCCCTTTGGGGAGATTTGGAGGGGCCACAAAAAAAGACAATACACAATACCCGTTCACAAGCACGTT
>JAFDYP010000313.1 GCA_018267355.1 Bacteroidota bacterium | reverse complement strand
CCTGCTTACTCCTTTATAGATGCCAGTACCCAGCCACCTATCCGGTAGCAGAGATATAGCACCGTCACTCCGCTATATACTCTGATCACGGCCAGTGGCAGCGCATACCACTCGACAAATCGCAGCAGACATGCCCAGCACATGACCAGCGCAAAAAGCACTAAGTATTTGACCAAAAGCAGCCGCCAGTATTGTGTCACTTTGAGCTTGTAGCCCTCGCCATTGAGGCCTGACACATTGAGATGCAGGTAGGACACTTCTGTGGGTAGCAGCAGCGCGAGCCACCGCTCGCGATTGGTCAGCGGCACCGTAGCCCGCACTGCCATCAGTTGTTTGAACGCCTCTGCGCTTTCCCTGCTCATCAGGGCAAGATACGATTATCTTCACACCATCCGCGCGGACTGCTGTGGACGATGGTGATATGTCTCCGGCGTCGCTTCTCTGCCGCGTGAATGCATCGCGTGGCACCCCTGTATAGCGTTTGCAACGCTACAAAGCCAATCCATCAGACAAAAACTATCTCTTAAAAGTCTCCGGCGTCTCCACCTCCCACTCCATATCTTCATCCATATCGTCAAACTCCGCCAGCTCCGGATCTTCCTCCCGCAGGCGGCGCTCTATCTCACGGATATCAGATATCCCCACCTCCCTCTGCAGCTCCTCCGGCGTCAGCTCCATAGGATAGCGCTTCGTCCTTTTCGCTGACGCAGCAGGCGCTACTACTTCATTTTGCGCTTCGGTTGTGACTTCATCTACACTGACCGCCTCCACATTTGAATCTTCTTCTTTAAAAAGCCTTTGAGAGTCAGCGGCTGTTAAGCCCTCTCCTTTGGAGAGGGTTTGGGAGAGGTGGGCTGTTTGCATTAAAGCCCTCTCCTTTGGAGAGGGTTGGGAGAGGCCCGCTGTTTGCATTAAGCCCTCTCCTTCGGAGAGGGTTGGGAGAGGTGTTTTATCCGCCTCCGCCAGGCAGCTCACATCCTCCTGCTGCGGCTCCCGGCCCCAGCCATAGTGATGCTGCAGCGTGAAGATACCCAGCCGCAGCGGTATCTTGCCATGCGCCGTATTGGTATATATCTGCGCCTCAAAGTGCTGCATCAGCATCTTCATCTCATGGATGATCTCATAGTTGCGCGCCCATTTTTTGCGCCAATAGCGCCAGATATCATCATAGTAGCCCGCACGGGCCAGCGCCATGCCCAGGTAGAGCGTATCATCCATCATGGCAAAGGTGTTGATCTTCTCCAGCGCCTTCATGGTCGCCTCGTAGGTCCATTTTTCCGCATAGCGGTTTCCGTTTTCAGCTGACATAGATTCAGTTTTGATTTAAGAAAATGAAAAAATAATCTGTATTAAAGCCCTGAAAGGGCGACCCGCCACCAGAGTAGGGCATCGACCTACGACCAAGCATTGGCACCTGATGCCTTATCCATTTGCCGATTTTGCGTTTCCGCGCTTTTACGTTTATAAAGCTTTTGCGGTCAAAAAGACATTACAAATATAGCAATTTTTACTATCACAGCCAATACTTGCATTTAAATATTTACCCACAAAAGACACTGTTACAACACCTTATAAACCATATTGACTACCAGCCACATACATAGGGGTGGTCATTTTCGCATCACCACCCTCTATAGTCGGAAAACTTGCCCTACCAAACAGTGTTGCCACATACATTAGCTTTAGTGGCTGCTATGGCCTATCTTTGCAGGCCCGATGAGCAAGAAAGGAAAAGTACTGGTGGCTATGAGCGGCGGTATAGATAGTACCGTGACAGCCGTCATGCTGCATGAGGAGAGCTACGAGGTCATAGGCATCACTATGAAGACCTGGGACTATGCCACCTCCGGCGGCTCCAAGAAAGAGACCGGCTGCTGCTCACTGGACTCTATCAATGATGCACGCGCCATAGCCGTAGACCTGGGCTTCAGCCACTTCATCGTAGACATCCGCGATGAGTTTGGCGACTATGTGATAGACAACTTTGTAGGAGAGTATATGGCCGGCCGCACCCCCAATCCGTGTGTCCTCTGCAACACACATATCAAGTGGGAGGCCCTGCTCAAACGGGCTGACGCTATGGACTGCGAGTTCATAGCCACCGGCCACTATGCCCAGCTGAATGCGGCCAATGGCCGCCACTACGTCAGCCGTGGCCTCGACCTCAATAAGGATCAGAGCTACGTGCTGTGGGGTATCTCTCAGGCCTGCCTGAGCCGCACCAAGTTTCCCATGGGCAAGTACCACAAGCCGGAGATCAAGCAGATGGCCCGCGAGATGGGCTATCTGGATATAGCCAATAAGCCCGAGAGCTTTGAGATATGCTTCGTACCTGACAATGATTACCGCGGCTTCCTGAAGCGCCGCATGCCTGACCTCGAGGCGCGGGTAGACGGTGGCCTCTTCGTAGACGCAGCAGGCAATAAGCTCGGTGTGCACAAGGGCTATCCCTTCTACACCGTAGGACAAAGGAAAGGCCTCGGCGTAGCCTTTGGCAAGCCGATGTTTGTCACCGGGATCATCCCTGAGACCAATACCGTAGTCCTCGGCGAGGAGCACGAGCTGAACCGCAATGGCATGTGGGTAGGCAACCTCAATATGCAGAAGTACGAGCACCTATCAGACCGTACCCTGGCACTGACCAAGGTCCGCTACAAGCACGACGGCGAGTCCAGCCTGCTCTATCAAAAGGATGGCCGCATCAAGGTCGAGTTTATGCACGAGGTATCTGCCATCGCGCCGGGCCAGAGTGCCGTCTTCTATGAGGGAGACGATGTGATAGGTGGTGGCAATATCTTCTCCAGCTTTGACATAGAGGCAGACAAGTAGCCCTCCGTACCGGGCGAACTATTGGCTGCCCGGGCCGTATCACATTGTACAGTAGGGTGCTAGCTATATGTACCTGCCTACCACAGTTGCGATTTATTTATAACTTAGTCTATACAAATCAGCGCATGACCCGTAGAGTCTCTTATAGCCTTATCATAGCAGCCCTGCTGGCACTGGCCGGATGCAAGCAGGACACCGACAAGATGACCCTCTCGCCCATGCTCTATGACTATGCGCCCCAGCATGTAGGCCACTACCTGATCTATGATGTAGACTCTATCACCTACAGCTATTCGGACCCGGTGCAGACCGTAGATACAGTACACTACCAGATACAGGAGCTGATATCCGATTCCTTTTATGACAACCTGGGCAATGTGGCCTACCGCATAGAGGTGAGCAAGCGCTATGACACCATCAGCTCACTGAGCGTAGTAGACCGCGCCTGGTACAGCTTCCGCACGCGCAATACGTATGAGAAGGTAGAAGATGACCTGCACTTTATCAAGTTGGTCTTCCCTCCTGTGAATGGCATCACATGGAATGGTAATAGCTACCTGCCCGCCTCTGATACCACCTCAGACATCTACCAGACCTATGCAGGCTGGACCTATACCTACTCAGAGGTCAATAGTCCCAAAGCTATCAATGGCCTCGGCTTTGACTCAGCGCTGGTGGTCACTGAGGTCAATGAAGAGAATCTCATCAATAAGAAGCTCAGCCGTGAGACCTACGCCCTGCATGTAGGCCTCATGTACAAGGAGTGGGAGGTGATCAATAAGCAGGATGTGTCTGCCTCGTGGAATACACCTAACAAGGCCACGGGCTTTCGTATCCGCTGGAGGCTGCACGCCTATGGCAACTAGCAAGCTTTTTTAGCATTTCATGTCCCCTATATTAGCGACCTTTAAGTAATGATAAACGCTACCTCGCGCGCTCCTCTGGTCCTCATCCTGTCAGTCCTCACACTGCTCCTGTCACAGCCCTCCATAGCCCAGACATATACCTGCTATGTACAGCTGCGTGACAAAGAGCAAAGCCAATATACGCTGGGGCACCCGGAGGCTTTCCTCTCGCCCAAAGCGCTGGAGCGGCGCAGGCAGCAGCACATACCCATAGCGCCAAATGACATCCCCGTCAGCGGTGCCTATGTACGCCAGATAGCACCGCTCTGCCGCGTAGCTGCTACGCTGCGCTGGACCAATGGCCTGCTGATCCGTACCGATGATATATCGGTGGTCACGCGCATAGAGGCTTTTCCCTTTGTCTCATCGGTGAAAGTACTCAGCCGCGGCGGAGCCAATACCATGTACAAAGCGCTCGATGCACCTCTCATCAGCAAAGCTGCGCCACCTACTACAGACAGTACCTTTTATGGAGCGGCTACACGCCAGACCACTATGATACACCTGGATCGCCTCCATGGCCTCGGCTACTGGGGAGACAGCGTGGTCATAGCCATCATGGATGCAGGCTTCCTCTATGCAGACAGCAGCCACTACATGCGTCGCGTATTTGATGAGGGGAGGCTGCTCTATACCTGGAACTTTGTCTTTGACACCTTTGAGGTGTATGGCAATCCGCGTGCTAACCCGCATGGTGAGGAGACCTTCTCCTGCATAGCCGCCAATGTACCCTACAAGATCGTAGGTACTGCGCCCAATGCGCAGTTCATGCTCTTCCAGACGGAGGATAACAGGTCTGAGACCATCGCAGAGGAGTACTACTGGGCCGCGGCGGCAGAGCGCGCAGACAGCATGGGGGCAGATGTCTTCTCCACCTCGCTGGGCTATACCACGTTTGACCAGTCAGACTCTGCAGACAGCCACACCTATGCAGACATGACAGGCCATACCACACCCATAGCACGTGCGGTGAATACAGCCGCCTCCAAGGGCATCATAGTAGTAAACAGTGCCGGCAATGAAGGTGCAAACGCCTGGCACTATATAGCCACTCCGGGTGACGCTGATAGCGGAGTGACCGTAGGGGCGGTAGCTCCGTCTGCACAGATCGCCTCTTTCAGCAGCCGTGGGCCCAACGCCTCTGGGCAGGTGAAACCCGACGTATGCGCCCAGGGCGCTCCCGCCAATCTGGTCAGCCCGTCCAACACGGTCATTGCAAATTATGGCACCTCTTTTTCCGGGCCGATCACGGCGGGAGCCTTCGCCTGCCTGAGGCAAGCCTTCCCTTCTGTACCCAATATGGAGCTGGTAGACATCGTCCGCCAGAGCTGTACACAGTACACCCACCCTGATGCAGACTATGGCTACGGCATACCTGACTTTGGTATGGCCTATGACAAACTAAAGGAACTCTACCCGCAGGACACACTGACCTATGTCAACTATACCCGCGTCTTCCCCAATCCCTTTACCAGTACACTAAAGATCGTCATGACAGACCTGCTGCACGATAGCCTCAATACAGCAGAACTCTACGACATCTCAGGCCAAAAGGTGTGGAGCGGATCCGCACAGACCATCACCTTTACCAATAACATCTGGGAGATCGCTCCACCCGTCAACCTCGCCGCAGGCGTCTACATCCTTAGTATCAATAGGGTGAGGAAGTATAGACTGGAGAAGCTGTGACACTGATAAAGATAGCTGCCATTTGCATCTCACTATTTATTTGCCCATTTTGCTGGTATCTATATCATCTTTAAATACCATACTCTGTGAAGAAGCTCATACTCCTGCTCGCTGTAGCCGTCCTGATAGGGGGCAGCGGCTGCCGCAAAGCGTACACTTGCCACTGCTACAACAACAACACAACAGGCACCATAAACTATACGGTGAAAGCCGCCAGCAGTATGGAAGCGGACATCAATTGTGCCCTGAAAGATAATGACTCCCTGTCCTGCTCTAT
>JAFDYP010000312.1 GCA_018267355.1 Bacteroidota bacterium | reverse complement strand
CCTCACCCCCAATCTCAACTCTCCCTTAGGCCGCAGCGTCACCAGCGCCTCCAGCTCCAGCCGGAAGCCATCCGGCACCGAGAACTCATAGCGCGAACAGATCAGCGCCAGTATCAGCTGCATCTCCATCATGGCGAAGTTATTGCCGATGCACAGCCGCGCACCACCGCCAAAGGGGAAGTACGCGTACCTCGGCCTGTCCTTCATCCGCTCAAGCAGGAAGCGGTCCGGGTCAAAGCGCAGCGGCACCTCCCAGTAGCGCTCTATGCGATGCGTCAGATAGGGGAAGAGCATCATAGTGTCGCCCTTCCGGATCAGGTAGTCGCCTATCACATCGTCCTGCGTGGCCTCGCGGCCTATGATCCAGGCCGGCGGGTAGAGGCGCATCACTTCCTTGACCACGCGCGTGGTATAGTCCAGCCGCATCAGGGACTCGTAGGTCAGCGGCCCATCGGCCAGCACCGCCGCGGTCTCCTCGCGGATACGTTGCGCCGCCTCTGGGTGCCGCGCCATCAGGTACAGCGCAAAGGACATCGCATTGGCCGTGGTCTCATGCCCCGCCAGGAAGATCGTGATCACCTCATCCCGCAGTTGCGCGTCCGTCATGCGCTCGGCTGTATCGGCATCCTCCACCTCCATGAGCATGGAGAGCAGGTCATCATGCTGCGCCTTCGTAGCACGGCGGTCGGCTATGATGCCGAGTATCATTTTATTCAGTATCTCCCGGTTGCGCGCCATGCGGATATTGTATGGCGTGGGCATCCACTGCGGCAGGCGGATCAGCTTTGTGGTCTCCGTGCTGAGGCCCTTCATCAGGTAGCCCAGCGCATTACTGATCTCGCGAAACCACCCACCCGTATCCGTACTCAGCAGCGTGCGGCTCACGATGCTCAGCGTGATCTGCGTCATCTCCGCGTGTATATCCATCGTAGTATCGCCGCGCTGCTCCCAGTCGGCCATCAGTCGCACCGTACAGTCCTTGATCTGCTCTACAAAGGTCGCCAGCCGTCGCTTGTGAAACACAGGCTGGATCAGCCGCCGCTGTTTCATCCAGAATTCGCCCTCATTCGTCAGCAGCCCGTTGCCTAGCAGGTATTTGAGATTGGCATTTTCCCTGCCCTTTGAGTAGAGGTCGCTGTGGGAGAGGATATGCTCGATCATGTCCGGCTGGTAGACATTCACATAGTAGTACGGACCGATGCGCAGCCGCGAGATATCGGGGTACTCCCGCTGATGGCGCTCTATCAGCCCCAGCACATTGGTACGCAGCTCCCGGGCTGCGGTGAAGATGATATTGCCCTTAGGCCCCGTAGGTAGTCGCGGTGAGTTCATATGGGAATGTAACGAGATTCCCTCGCAGCCGCACACACCAGTCAGCCAACGGCAGGCGCGTCATATTCAACTCTCACTATCCAAAGGAGAACCTAGCAGATCAACAGCAACCGCGCTCCATCACCCACTCTCTGGTCTAAGCTTCCAGCTTAGACCTATCATCAGTTAAGCTTTCAGCTTAACAAAAAACTCTTAAGGCCTTTTTATCCTGTTTGACCCACTCAGCAGATCAACAGCAACCGCACTCCATACACCTCTACCGGCGCCCGATGCACACAAGGCAGCACCCCACTCCCCGCGCAGTCCACCGCGAGCCGCCAGAGGTTGCCGATGCCGAGATTGACAGGCTGCGCATCTGGCCGGGCGTGGTAGTGCAGGTCATAGAAGTGCTCACTGAGCCAGTCTTCAAAGCCCTCCTCTTCGCCGCCATAGAGCTGCCACAGCTCCGCGCGTATCTCCGGCACCAGTATTTTTTGCTCGGCCTGTGCATTGGGCAGGATCTCACTCGCCGCACCATAGTAGGTACAGAGAAAGGTAGCCGTAGGGATCGGCGCGCGGTCCGCATGCCAGGAGTAGACATCTGTAGGGAAGAATGGCACCGCATCGTCCCTGTCATAATACCTTATCAGATTGAGCACCGGTGCCGCACCATGATCTGTGAGCAGCTGCATATCACCGAGCAGCACCTCCCGCGCCAAGCACCCTTGCTCTCTCAGGTCCAGCGCCAGCAGGTCAGCTTCCTCCAGCACAGTGATATTGCCACTCTGCTCCACCTTGCCCACTATCTCACCAAAGTCTCCCCTCAACTGCCGGGACCAGCAGGCAGCATTCATCGCCTCATCAAAGGGAGTAGAAACAAGCGCATCAAAGCTCGCTACGTATTGGATCTGCATTAGGGTATGGGATAAAATCAGATTTCGAGGCAAAGATATCCATTTAGCAATCCTATATTCTTTCAAAAGATGAAGATAAATGACGCTTAGACTTTCGGTTTTCTCATGGAATTAACAACTGATTTATTCAAAAATTATTATCCCCTACAAAGCAATTACTTACTAAAAGATTGACCGATTTTAAGAATTCATTTTTGCTTTGGCCAAATTCCCGATTGTATGTTTGCAATAGCCTATGTAAATGAACAACACAACTTTGAACTATGAAAACAACACCTACTCTTCCCCCTCTATTTTTGGCTTCCTTCACTGCGCTTCAGTCGCACATTTGGTCGTATTCCCAATCTCTAAACATATAGAACTATGTACACAAAAACTTTCAAGTCTCCTATGAAAAATTGCTCATTTCATTACTCATTTCTATTCCTATTATGGCATTTGCCCAGGCGCCATCATTAGATCCTGTCCTGATCGGAGCATCTGGTGTCACTGGTCCGACAGGTACTTACAATGGCTTACAGATTGTGCAGGAGCATGGTACTGGCTTCATCGGCATAGGTGTGAATGGCAGCCTGCAGTCTATCAACGCCGCGCTAGGTGTAGCCAATGCGACCTATTCCAGTCACACCGCCCCACAGTTTGTATCTACGGTATACAACTCCCTGATCTCCAATCTTCCCTCGGCTGCTGCGTCTACCTACTCCTTTGGAGTCATGAGAGGGCATCCTAGCAATCCTACAGGTGAGATTGCTTTAGATTTCATCATGGACAATAATGGCAATGCTGGTTTTGGTACTGCACCCGTATACTTTGGCCCTTATGGGACTCATTTCGGCATCATCTGTACAGACAATGACTCCAAGCAAGAAGCATTCAGCTTGTATACCAATACCAACAATAATTCAAATATAAATTTGCCCGCGCTGATTTCAGATTTTGAAGGAAGCATCTTCGTAGGTTGCGGCTCTAGCATAGCCAATCCCGCACGTATGAATATAACCTCACCCTTTCCAACAGGTAATGTTCCGATTCTGTCCGTGTTCACGAATAAAGGCAGCGAAGCACTCTTTGTAGCTAGCGATGGCAAAGTAGGAGTAGGCAATACCACGCCCGCGTATGCGCTCGATATCAGTGGCACTACCAATGCAGATAACAACCTTATAATCGGTGCGCACTCGAATTATGGGTCTCTGGACATCAAGGCAGGGCTCGTGGGTGCCTATGGCTATGCCAACCTCACGGAGGTATCCGGCAGCAATGTAAAAGCACTGGCCGTATCATATAGCGGCGACAAGTTTGTCGTATTCGGGGATGGGCGTACTGTCATCGGTGGCAAGTCCCCCGCCACTTCTCCATATAACAACTACATGCTGGCTGTCAATGGTAATATAGCTGCCCAAAAAGTAATGGTCGAGACCAGCGACTGGGCAGACTATGTTTGTGACAAAAACTACAAACTCCCCGCTCTTTCTGATGTGGAATCATATATCACCGCCAATCAGCATCTGCCGGAGGTACCATCCGCCTGTGATGTCACAGAGAATGGCATAGACGTCGGCGAAATGAACAAGAAACTGCTGCAAAAGGTAGAAGAGCTGACACTCTATGTGATACAACAGCAGAAAGAGATAGATGCACTCAAGTGCAAAAAATAATTTTATGAAAAGATCATCACTCGTATGGCTGGTTATGCTTATAATGAGCGTAAGCGCCTGTCATAAGGACAATAAATGCCATGATCCGTCAGACCCTGCATGCGACAATTACAATCCCTGCAGCGCAGTCCATGCCCTCTCAGCAGGCTTTTCTATTTATGAGAATGACTGCACCGGCGGGCCTGGTGCTACAGACACATCATGGCATTTCCTATCCTACTGATACGGTAGCTACTAATTGTGTGACTTTTACGGCCAATGATACGACTGCAGACTCTCTGGTATGGCATATCGGAGCGGGCATATATAGGCAGCGGTCGTTTCACCTTGATTTTTCTCAAAACAAGCCTGTCATGCTACCTATCACTTTTACAGTATACAGGCATCGTAATAGCTGTCTCCCATCAGATGATACTGTCAAAACCATGACCAGGACGTTATACTTTACTGATACCTGTTTGGCGTATGGCACGTATCGGGGTTATTTTGACGGTCTCCAGGCAGATACTGGTACCATATCGATCCGCCGTGTGCCTGTGTATGTTTCTGGAGTGGGGCTATCTACAGGACTCGCCCTTGGTGGCTTTGCTCCTGGCTGTATCGATACGATATCTACCAGCTATGGATCTTACGAGCCTTTTTTCTCAAGTATATCATTTAGCGCCACAGCCAATACTACATTTTGTACATGGATATATGGATCTGTATACTTCCATAGAGCAGATGGATCTGTGACCATACAATATGTAGATCATAACCGCGGCGCGCGCCATTTTGATGGGCACAAGATCTATTAATGAGCGTCTGAAAAAATATTTTAAACTCAAATAAGAAAACGAATGAGCTATATATATAAAATCACCCTTGCGCTATGCGGTCTCTTGGCCGCGGCACTGGTAGATGCGCAGCCAAACGACAATCCCGATTGCCATCCCACGGGGCCATTCATCAGCACGGCGCCAGTGCCCTACACAGGCCAGGGCTTCCAGACCAATACATGGGACTGGACCCGCGAGCACCTGCCAGCTTCCAATAATGCCAACTACGTGAGCCAGTCGGCATTAAACAATAACCCTTTGCCTGCGGGATTGGAGAGCCCGTTTTATCAAAT
>JAFDYP010000311.1 GCA_018267355.1 Bacteroidota bacterium | reverse complement strand
TGAGACCGTAGGCCCAGCCATGTATCTCCGGCTTATTGCCTTTCTTCCACGCCTTCTGTATGATGGCGGTTTTGGCCAGGTTGTTTACCTGCTCCTGTACGTTCAGCTCTACCAGGCGGTTGCTCCGCTCCTCATAGTCGGCTATTGCATCTATCTCTGCACGGTGTAGCCGGTATACGTCCTTTATAGAGCTGATCCATTGGTTTATGATACCGAGATGGTGCTGGCCCATAGCGGCCAGTACCCCACCGCAGCCATAGTGACCGCAGACTATCACGTGTTTTACTTCTAAAACCTCCACAGCGTACTGCAGCACGCTCATCAGGTTCAGGTCGGTCTGCACTACTATGTTTGCCACATTGCGATGTACGAATATCTCACCCGGAGGTGTGTTTGTTACTTCATTGGCAGGCACCCGGCTATCTGAGCAGCCTATCCAGAGGAAGTCAGGCCGCTGTATGTCTGATAGTTTTTTAAAATAGTTGGGGTCATTCCTAAGCATTTCTTCTGCCCAGGCTTTATTGCCGGATATCAGTCTTTCGTATGATTGCTTCATGATAGATGGGAGTTACGTCTCAAAGAACGTAAACAAAGGAGACAATTAAAAGTCGCGCTGGTTTATCTGCCGGAGCTGATATTCACGGATTGTATATAAATAGCATCGATGGTGACCACTCAGCTTTATATTTTAGCGCAAAATCCTACAACACATGGCGTCTATAGAGGAACTGGAGCGCATGGCCACACAGGTGCGCCGCGATATAGTGAGAATGGTACATGCGGTCAACTCGGGCCATCCCGGAGGCTCTCTGGGCTGCACAGAGTTCTTTGTAGCCTTGTATTTTGAGATCATGAAGCACGATCCTAAGTTTTCTATGGACGGGGTAGGGCAGGACCTTTTCTTTCTATCTAATGGTCATATATCACCGGTTTTCTACTCTGTACTTGCGCGCAGCGGGTATTTTGACATATCTGAGCTGGCTACCTTTCGCAAGCTCAACTCAAGGCTACAGGGACACCCTACCACGCATGAGCACCTGCCGGGTATACGGGTAGCTTCAGGCTCTCTGGGCCAGGGTATGAGTGTGGCTATCGGTGCCGCACTGAGCAAGAAGCTAAACAAAGACAGTGCACTTGTATTCTCTCTGCATGGCGATGGTGAGCTGCAAGAGGGGCAGATATGGGAGTCTATGCTTTTTGCGCCTCACCATAAAGTAGATAATCTGATCTGTACTGTAGACTACAACGGTCAGCAGATAGATGGGCCTACGGAGAAAGTATTGTCTCTGGGTGATCTCGACGCCAAAGCCCGTGCATTCGGCTGGGACGTCATGGCCATAGCTGACGGCAATAATATGGCACAGGTCATAGATGGGCTGAATGAAGCTAAAAGCCGCACTGGCCATGGCAAACCGGTCTTTGTGATCATGAAGACGGCCATGGGAGCAGGCGTAGACTTTATGATGGGCAGCCACAAATGGCATGGTGTGGCGCCAAACGATGAGCAGCTCAAGGTAGCGCTGGGCCAGCTGGTAGAGGAGAAGGACTATTAAAAGGAATCGCAATCTAAAGCGAACAAACAACATACATGGCACTATCAGACTATACAGTACAAAATGAAGTAGATACAAGATCGGGATTTGGCGCTGGGATATTGGCGCTGGGCCGGGAGAATCCCAATGTGGTGGCGCTCTGCGCGGACCTGGTAGGATCTCTCAAGCTAGATGATTTCATCAATGAGTTTCCGGAGCGCTTTGTCCAGTGTGGCATAGCCGAGGCCAATATGATAGGCATAGCCGCAGGTATGACCATCGGAGGCAAGATCCCTTTTGCGACCTCCTTTGCCAACTTTGTGACGGGGCGGGTATATGACCAGATCCGTCAGTCGGTAGCCTACTCGGGCAAAAATGTAAAGATAGCCGCCTCTCATGCGGGCTTGACGCTGGGTGAGGATGGTGCCACTCATCAGATACTGGAGGATATAGGCATGATGCAGATGCTGCCAGGCATGACGGTGATCAACCCATGTGACTACAATCAGACCAAAGCTGCAACAATAGCAGCGGGTAGAATGGATGGACCGGTTTATCTGCGCTTTGGCAGGCCAAAGTGGCCCAATTTTACCCCGGCCGACCAGCAATTTGAGATAGGCAAGGCCATAGTGATGAATGAAGGTGCAGATGTTACGGTATTTGCCACCGGTCACCTGGTGTGGAAAGCACTGCAAGCCGCCAGGGAGCTGGAAAATCATGGGATATCTGTAGAGCTGATCAATATTCACACGATTAAACCACTGGACAGCGCGGCAGTCTTAAAATCTGTGGCCAAAACAGGATGTGCAGTGAGCTGCGAGGAGCATAATTATATTGGGGGCTTGGGCAGCGCCATAGCTACGCTGCTGAGCCGCGAGCTGCCGGCACCACTGGAGCAGGTAGCTGTGAATGACAGTTTCGGTGAAAGCGGTACTCCTGATCAGCTGCTGGCGAAGTATGGACTGGACAGTCCGGAAGTAGTGGCTGCAGTCCGTAGGGCACTGGCGCGTAAAAAATAACGATCGTTTGGACCACAGGCTGCGTACGTATCATAATGACTGACAGCGAAATATTAGACCTTTTTCATCATGGCTCCTCCCGGGAGCGGGCTTTTCGCGTACTCATAGAAAAATACCAGCAGAAGATATACTGGCACATACGGCGCATGGTAGTGGAGCACGAGAATGCCAACGATGTGATGCAAAATACCTTTATCAAAATCTGGAAGGGATTGGAGAATTTTCGTTCTGATTCTCAGCTTTTCACCTGGATGTATCGCATCGCCACTAATGAGTGCCTCAACTTTCTCAGTCAGCAAAAGAAGCATGATGTCATTTCCTTTGATGGGGTAGGCCCGGGCGGGGAAGATGAAAACCTAAGCCCATCCAGCTATATAAAAGCTGAGTCTGAACCGATCGATCCGGAAGAGTTGCT
>JAFDYP010000310.1 GCA_018267355.1 Bacteroidota bacterium | reverse complement strand
CCGGCGCTAATGATCTCGTGTCAGGTAGTACCAATACGGTAAGTAGCAACTACTCTATAGTGTCTGGTGACAACAACTCCATCACCTCGGGCAACAGTGATGCGATATTTGGTTCATACAACACTGCCTCCGCCGATCATATAGCCACATTTGGCGATCACAATATCGCCACTGCACCTAATGCTATAGTGGGAGGATATCTCGATACGGTATCTGGATGGAGATCTTTTGCCATAGGCTTTTCCAATAACCTGAGTGGTTCGTACAGCACCGTGTCAGGTCGTTCAAACTCTGTAGGAGGCTCCTATACAGCAGTATCAGGAAATGCCAACACTGTTTCTGCCGGCTATGCGCTGGTCAGCGGCAATGGTAATAACGTTTCGGGCAATTACTCAGTAGTATTTAATAACTCTAACTCAAATACCTCAGGTGCTACCACATCTATCACCGGAGGCTACCAGTCTCAGACGCAGTCTAACCTGGGCCTGGCCATAGGCTGGGGAGATACTACATCCGGTGTATCTGCAGAGGCCATGGGCCGGGGCAACTATGCACGCTCTTATGGCGAAATGGCTGTCGGTACTTTTGCTACAGATTATACGGCTACGGGCACTGGCAGCTTTAGCAGTGCGGATAGGGCCTTTGTAGTGGGTAATGGTACTGCTACCAACTCACGTGCAGATGCCTTTACCGTGATGAAGAGCGGTAATGTGGGTGTAGGTGTCAGCGCGCCGGCCAATAAACTGGAGGTAAATGGCAATACGAAAACTACAAACCTGCAGATGACGTCAGGTGCGGCCAGTAGCTATATCCTGCAAAGTGATGCCAGTGGCAATGGCAGCTGGGTGGCACCTTCTACAGTATTTGCCAATACGGACTCGCAGCAACTGTACCTAAACGGCACCAATCTCTCCATAGGTGGAGGCAATACTGTATCACTCAGTGGCCTGACCGGATGGAGCCTGACGGGTAATAGTGGGACCACTCCAGGTACAAACTTTTTAGGTACTACAAATGCGACGGACTTGGTCATAAAGACAAATAATAGTGAAGCTATGCGTGTATCGGCTAACGGATATGTAGGAATAGGTACCACCGCGCCAAATTATCAACTGGAGGTTGCTACCGGCACGGGCGACTATACTACAGCGGTATCAATATTGCCATCTACCAGTGCCAGCAGCAAGCGGGCCGCGATCAAACTGGACGACTGGTACGTGCTGCAGGACGTATTTGGTTCAAATTACAAAAACTTCAGCATATACCAGGCTAGTAGCAATGCGCAGCGTATCACCATAGACACTAATGGCTACGTGGGTATAGGCACGAACGGCCCCGCCGCCAAACTAGATGTAAACGGTAAGGCAAAGACCATTAATTTCCAGATGACCTCTGGAGCGACCAATGGCTATATCCTGCAAAGTGATGCGAGTGGCAATGGTACCTGGGTCAATCCTACATCGCTAGCTCCCACTGTGACCGCTGGTACAGGTCTCAGCTATAGCGGTACTACTCTGAATAGCGTGTGGACCCAATCGGGCAATAATATCTATAATAATAACTCTGGCTTCGTAGGTATCGGTACGACCTCTCCGGGTGTACCGGTAGATGTACAGGCTACGCAAAACACGAATGAGGGCAGCTACTACTACCTGAGCTCAGGTGGTACAGGTAGCTCCTCCTGTGCGAGCTGCGGTGTGAGTATCAGGGCCAGTGGCCGTATCATGGCTACTGAGTTTAATGCCACATCAGACCGCCGTATCAAGACTGAGATACAGCCTGTGGCCTCTGCCTCTGCGCTGTCTATAGCAGATGCACTCCCTGTAGTGCACTATGAGTACATAGACAAGCCGGCCAAGGGCAATGGCAGCAAGACGGGATTCATAGCACAGGAGGTAGAAAAAGCTATCCCATCAGCGGTAAAGCTCTCTTCAGACTATATCCCCAGCGTATTTGCTGCATCTGCGTCTGTAAAGACTGATGCAGGCAAGCTCATGGTCACGATGGCCAAAGCACATGGACTGAATGCCGGCGACGAAATAAAACTGCTGGATGCAAGCAACAAGGCATACGAAGTGAAAGTGTCTGCGGTGAATGGTGCTGAGAGCTTTGTAGTAGAGGGATGGACCGGTGGCGAGCATCGGGCACTCTTCGTCTATGGTAAAAAGGTAAATGACCTGCATGCTGTAGACTTTGACCAGCTCACAGCAGTAGCTATCGGGGCAGTACAGGAGCTCAACAAGAAAACACAGGCGCTGGAAAAGGAAAACGAAGCGCTGAAGTCTGCTAATGAGAAGCTGCAATCATCCAGCACGGAGCAGCAGAAAATGATGCAGACCATGAAGGCTCAGATAGATGCTATCAACGAACGACTAAATATTACTACCACCAGGTAAAAGTTTCATAACGAGGGTTTACTTGAGGGCCGTCTCCTGGGTGGGGGGCGGCCCGTTTTTTTTTATATGAAGGTCACCATATCTGCCGGTAGGTGGCTGTAGTTATTGTAGTAGCTCAGAGTGGAGCGCTTATCATTGAAGAGCAGCGAGGTGATAGATGTATTGACCACGTGCTGATTGAGATCTGCCATACGGATCTCAGGCATATCCAGCAGCATGGTCATGTATAGTGATATGACCCCGCCCGAGGTCACTGCTACTACATGCTTGTGGGCGTCTCGTCGCGCAGCGGCCATGATGTCACTCATCGTATCACGGACGCGGGAGCGAAAATCACGGAATGACTCGTGGTAGGACGTGTCACCCTCTTCCTGCATCCATTTGGACATGGCGGTGCGAAACTCGCGCTCCATAAATGCCCGCGGGTCGCTCTGCTCCATGATGATGGCGGTCATCCGCTCCCGGTCATGTATAGCCGGCTGATGTACGGCCAGTACATTCATATGGTCAAATTCATTGAGCCCGGCTGTCACTACCGGTTTTGCATCTGGGAAAGCGGTCATCGCCGTGTCCCGCTGGCGCTGCATCGTGCCATGCCACACAGACAGGTGGCTACGGATCTCGTCCGTAAAGTGATGGGGGATGTAGGTAGACTGCATCACGCCGAGCTCAGAGAGCTTGTCATAATCATCTGCTCCGAAGGAAGCCTGCCCGTGGCGTATGAGATAGAGTTTTGCCATTGTCCTGGTTTTTTTGCGCTATCGAATATATCCCTAAAACGGACGGTAAGCAATGCTGCGTTTTGTCCTTTCTGAGAGGTTTGTGATCGGCGACTTTTGTATCACAAAAAATTCATCACTTAAATCCAACATCATGACACGCAAAATCTTTACCACACTGCTACTGTCCCTACTGGGTGTGGCTGCTGCAGAGGCACAGCCATCCATACCCGGCAGCGCCTTCCCGGCTGCCGGAGCCACTTTTCAGCTCACGCTGGCAGATACGATGGGCGTACAGGCAGGCTCAGGCGGACCGGCCACTACGTGGGATTTTAGTACGCTCACTGCCAACGGCACCTATCAGAATGATACATTCTTTACACCGTCTGCCACCAGATACGGAGCGCTGTTTCCCAGTGCGGACATAGCCCTGCATGAGGTGAACCCAGGCACAAACTATTATGTCTACTATCAGAACGACGCTGCGAATGGTTTGTACAAGCGCATAGCTAATGTGCAGCCCGACACCGTGATATACTCTGATCCGGCCAATGAATTCCCGTATCCGCTGGCTTTCAATAACAACTATAATGATACCTACTACGCGCATTACCACTCGGGTAGCGGATTCTCCACTATGGCTGGCAATGTGACGGGTGTAGTGGATGGATATGGCACGCTGACCACACCCGTCGGTACCTTCTATAATGTGGTGCGCCTGCATGCCCACCGTGTAGAGCATGACACAGTGACCGTGAGCGGCAATCCTTTTCCTGTGCTCGCAGACTTTGAATACTACACCTGGTATCAGGATAGCGCTTACTTTCCCATCATGCTGATAGGCACCACCAATGTGACCAGCAGCGTGATAAACCGCCATGCCAAGGTGGTAGGCTACAGAGCCGGCTACAACATCGGCCCCTCCGGTGTAAACGACGTAGCAAGCACTTCAAGCCAGTTTATCATATATCCTAACCCTGCTACTCAAAAGGCCAACATCATCTTTGATGCGGGCAAGGGAGGTAGTACAGATATCAGTGTCTACGATATGACAGGCCGCCTGGTACTACAGAGCCCTGTGAACACCGATGCCGGCGTGCAAACCATCAGTATCAATATTTCTATCCTGCCTGCCGGGCTCTACGAGGTGAGAGTGCTTAATAACGCAGGCGTCAACTCGCAAAAGCTGGAGATAACCAGATAAATTTTAAGTGGTAGTTTTTTTGTAATGGGGGTGCTGTATGGCTCCCCCTTACGTTTTAGAGGTGTGTCAATTTCTTGCCCTCGTCATCAGCATGGCTACTATGCTTGGCCTGTCCGATGCGCTGGGAGCCATAGATGCCTTTGTGGCCGGAGACGAGATAGGCAGTGACACTGGCCAGCGCTACATAGACGCCACAGTCTACGCCAAATAGCTCTATAGCCATGATGCTGCATGCCAGTGGCGTATTGGCTGCTCCTGCAAAAACCGCCACGAAGCCCATACCTGCCAATAATCCGACAGGTAGCGGCAGGATATAAGAGAGCGCATTGCCCAGCGTGGCACCGATAAAGAATAATGGAGTGACCTCACCACCTTTGAAAGCTGCGCCAAGAGTAACGGCGGTGAATAGAATTTTCAGTAAGAAATCATACGGTGGCAGCTGCTCCTGAAAGGATGCGACTATAGTGGGTATACCCAGCCCGATATATTTAGTGGTACCTATCGCAAACACTGCAGCCGCGACGAGTGCTCCCCCTGCCACAGGACGCAGCGGAGCATAGGATATGTATTTTTTGAAGAGGTTGCTAACGGTGTGTGCAGCCCCGCTAAAGGATATGGCGCAGAGGCCAAAGGCCAGGCCAGCAGCGATAGTGTACAGCAAATGCAGTGGAGAGAGCGCTGGTACTACCGGTATAT
>JAFDYP010000030.1 GCA_018267355.1 Bacteroidota bacterium | reverse complement strand
ATCGTTTTTATCTATCTGGTAGCTGTAGGCAGCTGGTTTGTGTTTATGTGCATGCACCTCATCACTATCACAGACCTGTCGGTACTGACCTATCCATACCTGCTGGAGCATATCCTGTTTGCAGTGGGTATGAAGTGGACCCTGGACATCCTTGCTCCCCAGCCGGCCAGATCCAACTACGATTTGCTTTAGCACTTCCTATATGTATAGCATCAGATAGGGTGAACCTACAATAGCCCCACCCAGAATAACAGCGCTATCAGTATAAATATCACAAACCCTATCAGCAATATGTAGCGAGGCTGGAGGCGAGCTTTCTTAGGGTTGGTGTCTGCGCCGGGAGACCACTCGGGGTGATTGTCTTGTGTAGCCATGGTAGTAGATTTTAGATCTCCGCTCCAAAGAATATGCCCTTGTCCCATATAGTCAGGCACAGCGCTCACCAGTCGTAATGTGCGCATGATAATCCTGCATCGCGCAATAAAATTGTAGACACGTGAGGTCGGTAAACCTCAAAGTTAATTGTATTAATTGCCTATCGCACGATGAGCAAGACCAGGGGAGTAGAAACCAGACACTTAGATGAAGGATAGTTTTGGACTACTAATGGGTATGGATGTTGTGAGCATATCTGAAACTAAATACACATGGAAAAAATAAGACTCATGATCATCGGCCTTTGCCTCGTAGCTGCTATGCTGATCACTTCTGATTACATATATGCTCAAGACAGCATGAATGGTAACAGGAGCAATAGCTCTATGAATAACGGCAACGCCTCCGACAATACGTCTACGCGCTCCTCTGGAGCAGGTAATGATAATAACAGCACGGGGACCTATCAGACTACCAGTGGTAATACGGATGCCGTAGACAGCCGCTCCAGCCTGGATGACCCGGACAACTCCTACAGCAAAAGATCTATGATGACAGGATCCTGGGGGTTCTTTGGTTTGCTGGGCCTCCTGGGCCTGCTCGGGCTGAGACCCAGGAAACCGCAGGCATAGAGAAGCTATACCAGATGCTCTCTGGTTTTTGGATGATTGACAAAGGCGTATCCACGAGGATGCGCCTTTTTTGGCAGTGTAGCGGCAGGGTTTTGGAAAAGATCTGAAACAATGAAAAGAACTATACATATAGGTACATCAGGCTGGAGCTACAAGCATTGGCGTGATCGCTTCTATCCCACCAGCCTGCCGGCCACGGAGTACCTCAGCTACTATGCACAATTCTTTGATACGGTAGAGATCAATACGAGCTTCTATCATTTGCCTAAGATAGAGACGGTAGCGCACTGGACGGAGATGGTGCCCGAGGGCTTTTACTTCTGCCCCAAGATGAGCCGGTATGTCACGCACATGAAAAAACTGCATGATCCGGGTGAGACACTGGAGCGCTTCTTTGAGGTGTTTCAGCCGATGCGGGGTAGCACCGGACCGGTACTGGTGCAGCTACCTCCTTCGCTGGGATTTCACGAGAGCCTGGCAGCAGATTTTTTTTCTGTGCTTCAGAGAGACTATCCCGACCAACACTATGCGCTCGAGGTACGCCATGACTCATGGACAAAGGCAGAAGCTCTAGAGCTGTTACAGCGCTTCCATGTGCCACTGGTCATTTCGCAGTCAGGTGTTGGGTTTCCCTATATGGAGATCACTTCGGCGAAGGATATTTATATACGCTTTCACGGCCCTGGTGCACTGTATGCCTCCTGCTACACTGATGAAGAGCTGCGTGTTTTTGCAGACAAGGCACTGGAGTGGATGGAGGGCGGTCATAGCGTATGGTTCTTTTTCAATAATGATATAAACGGATACGCGATCACTGATGCGCTACGGCTGAAGGATATGCTGGCCTGATGATCGGGGCCTTTTTATTCACGATAAACTGCTTCAATGTGACAAAACGGACCATTTCTTTGCCCATCATATTGGTTTAGTATAACAGCATCCGAACCTTTTTGTCATCATTCATTCTGCTCTCCAGATATTGGGCAGACCTTGCCGGCCATGCATTGGGTCCAGCTGGGGCAGCGGCAGGGACTGGATATTCTCATCAGCACGTGGACGCTCCTCTGGTTCGCCGCGATTGATATCCCACTCGCGGCCATCGGCGTAGGCGCCTACTACCTGCAGCTGCTCATCGCGTATACATCTGTGCGCGGTGCCGGCAGGCAGGATCAGGATATCTCCGGCGGCTAGCTCCACTGCACTGCCGTGCTCACCACCCAGTTGCACTGTACCATTGCCGCCATAGATACCCAGCACCTCATGAGCTGTGCTATGATAGTGGTGGTAGGGATAGATGCCATTCTTCCACGCGCGGCTCCAGCCATGCCTGTCAAAGCGCTCCGCGAGCCAATGCGCAGCTGTATCTCCCTGCCCCTCAAAGGCGCTGCGATATAGCAGCACTGGATGTTTACTATTGGGCACCACGCCATCATCATAAAAGAATAGCTGCTCTGGTTCCCTGATATTCATATGTGCATTATTTAGCCTGGCCAAACTGCTTCACCACCTTCTCCATGTTGATGCCTTTGCCCAGTACAGGTTTGAAAATATCTCCGATCGCAGTGAAGCGCTCGATGGCGTTTCGGATGGTAAAATCCTTCATCTTCAGTCCCTTCTTCACCTCATCCCATAGCAGTGGTGTAGAGACAGTAGCGCCCGGTTTAGGGCGAAGAGAGTAAGGTGCAGCCAGTGTGGCTTGCGGCCTGTTTTGCAGAAAGTCTATGTACATCTTGCCCTCTCTGTCTGCTACCTTGCGCTCTATGCTGGTGAACTTTGGTATCT
>JAFDYP010000309.1 GCA_018267355.1 Bacteroidota bacterium | reverse complement strand
TGATTGGAGTTTCTCATGGACACGCTCCGGGATGTATCACGTGTCTCTCTGACCGCCACCTGCACATTCAGAAATCCCTTGTCTATATAATAATTGCGAATGACCTCGATGGATTTTTTGCGGAGATTATCACTAAAGATAATGCCGGAGCGGAGATCAAGTTTCTTCTTCAGCTCCTCTACGTCTGAATTTTTGATACCCTTAAACTGGTAGCCCCCTATGCGCGGGCGGTCCTGCACAGTGATCTCCAGAAAGACCTCATCACCCACTATTTTTTCAATATCGATGGAGAGATCTGTAAAGAGTCGTTGCTTCCAGAGATTTTTTATCGCCTTGGATATCTCCTCGCCGGGGATTTTGATCTTCTCTCCCTGGCGCAGGCCGGACAGAGATATGAGGATGGACTTTTCCAGATTTTCGGTACCCCTCACACCTATATGCGCTATGGTATATTCACGCGGAGTAGTGTAGTCTATATTTACGCTGGTGATCGTATCTGCCTGCGCCGAGGCAGTGAGACCGGATAGCATGCACACAGCTACCAGCAGGCATATCAGACGACCCAGATGACCATGTATATTTTTTGCTATGCTACCTTGATTCACTTGTATGCTTTACTATCTCTCTTAATCTTTTATTTCCCTTCCTCCTTCACCTGCTCCGTTGTCTTGCCAAACCTGCGCTCTCTATTCTGATAGGTCAGGATAGCCCGGTACAGCTCCTCGCGATCAAACTCCGGCCAGAACTTCTCCGTAAAATAAAACTCTGCGTACGCCAGCTGCCACAGCAGAAAGTTGCTGATGCGCTGCTCGCCGCTGGTACGTATCATCAGCTCAGGATCAGGTATACCTGCCGTATACAGGTGGTCTGTGACCATCTGCTCGGTGATATCCTCTGGGGTCAGCGTACCAGCCTTGGCCGCCGCTGCCATCTGCTTTACAGCACGCACTATTTCTGCCTTGCCACTATAGTTTAGCGCCAGTATCAGATCCATGCGGCTATTGCCGGCGGTATCAGCTATGGCCTGGCGCAGCTCCCGCGCGGTACTAGCCGGCAGCGCATCCATATCACCTATAGCCCTGAGGCGTATATTGTTTTTCTGCAGGGTCTTGATCTCTGAGCGGGTGGTCTTGAGCAGCAGGTCCATGAGCCCCGTCACCTCCAGGATCGGGCGGTTCCAGTTTTCTGTAGAGAAAGCATACAAGGTCAGGTATTTGACACCCAACTCTGCACATCCCTCCGATACTTCACGCACGGCAGATACACCATTACTATGTCCAAAGAGCCTGTTCTTGCCCTGAGACTTGGCCCAACGGCCATTGCCATCCATGATGATGGCTATGTGCTGCGGGAGCCGGGTCTGGTCTATCGAGTCTTTGAGGCTCATCTATGGGCTTTGCATTAAACGCCGGATGGTCAAAATATTTTGATCCTGATCAGGCTACGGCTTAATTTAACAATTATACGAAAGTCGGCAAATATAGCCAATTTGGCGGGTACTCAAAGATGGTGGCGGCCACCCGGCCTGGCCTGCGGTGAAAAGGTTCCTTTATAAGTTTTTTTGGCAAGTAGCCTGTCTTGGTGGCATTTTGCCGGCAGGGATGTGTCGTTTGTTGCGCAATATTTTGAAATCATTCTAAATATGCCATTTTTGAGATACAACAATTACATAAATGAAAAAACTCCTTACCCTCTGCCTCATAGCCATGAGCCTGGCTGCTGCGGCACAATCTCAGCACCGCATTCTCTGCGGCAATGAATACCTCCCGGACATGACCGAGCAGCGCCACCCGGGCTATAAGGCTGCCGTACAGCAGGCCTTTGACCGGGCCAAAAATCATAGCGCCAGCCGGGCTACCAATGCGGTGACCTATACCATACCTATCATCTTTCACGTAGTATATGGTGCGGCGGCGGAGAACCTGGACGATAGTGTCCTGCAGTCTGAGATAGCAGTACTGAATGCTGACTATAGCCGCACCAATGCCGATGCGGTGAATACGATCTCTTACTTTGACAGTGTGGGGGCAGATACACATATACAGTTTACGCTTCACAGCACGCTGCGCGTACAGACCAGCAATCAGTTTACCCTGGACCTATTCACCGGCCTGCCGGACTCGCTGATCAAGTTTAGCGCTGCCGGTGGCGATGATGCCATAGATCCTGACCACTACCTCAATATATGGATCGTAAACCTGCAGCCGTCACTTTTTGGCCAGCTGCTGGGCTACTCTTATCCGCCGGATGGTTTGCCCAACTGGCCTACAGGACAGTCATCTGCCGCACCTCAGCAGGGCTACGATGGTGTGGTGCTCGACTACCGTACGGTAGGTGCCAATAATCCCAATCCCATCAACTTTAGTGGTATGAACCTCGTGATCCGTGGCCGCACAGGTACCCATGAGATAGGGCACTACCTTGGCCTCCGCCACATCTGGGGCGATGGAGCTACTTTCGGTACCAACGACTGCCAGCAAAGTGATGGTATAGATGATACGCCGTTTGCCAATACGCAATCTAACTTTGACTGCGATACAACTCGCAATACCTGCACCCAGGCAGAGGCCTACTACGGTGCCGATGCTCCTGACATGGTGCAGAACTATATGGACTACTCCTCTGAGGAGTGCATGAACCTCTTCACCAAAGGCCAGGCTGCCCTCATGCAGAACACGCTGGAGGTGAACCGTCCGAACCTGGCGACCAAGTCCTACCCGCTCGGTGTGTCGCAGGCTGCAGCCAGCACAGTAGCTATCTATCCTAATCCGACTACGGGCATAGTATACATCCGCTACGCGGAAAACTCAGATGCAGCTACTATCGCTACTATCTATAATATGCTCGGCGAAACAATGGCGGTAAACCAATCAACCACTGCCGGTGCTATAAAACTGGACATGAGCGCACTTCCCGGTGGTGTCTATACCATAGACCTACTGAAAGATAGTGTACATACTACTAAGAAAGTAGTACTGAATAAATAAGCCTCAAAACACAATTAATATTGCGATGCCATTCCTCACAGGGATGGCATCGTTTATTGTATTAAGTCCCAAAGGGGCGTGCTACCTTCAGCGTAGGGCATCGCCCTACGCAAATTGATCGATTGAGCGTAAAATAAATTGTCACTTCTTCGCCCGCCAGCAGTCAGCTGTATGATCATCTACGATACCCGTAGCCTGCATAAAGGCATAGCAGATCGTCCCGCCCAGAAACTTAAAGCCCCGCTTCTGCAGGTCTTTGGTGATCTTCTTTGACAGGTCAGTGATAGGTGGCACATCGCGTAGCGTAGCCGGGTTGTTCACCACTGGCTTGCCACCGGTGAAGCTCCATATGTATTTATCAAAAGAGCCAAACTCCTTCTGTACCTCCATGAATCGCTGGGCATTATTCACTGCTGCCTCTATTTTCAGCCTGTTGCGAATGATACCTTCATCCTGCATCAGCGCCTCTTTCTTTCTTGCATCAAATTTTGCCACCCTCTTCACATCAAAACCGGCAAAAGCTTTGCGGAAGTTCTCGCGTTTGCGCAGGATCGTGAGCCAGCTCAGCCCCGCCTGGAAGCTCTCCAATATCAGGAACTCAAAGAATACTGCATCATCATGCACAGGCCTGCCCCATTCTTTATCATGGTAGTCAATATAGATATCATCTGCAGTGCACCAGGCACAGCGCGTTTTATTGTCTTTGGGTTTAATAGCAGTAGCCATATGATGAATGTACCGAAAGATTGATAATTTCGGTAGCACTAAACGATCACTGATATGAAGTTCGCTGCTATCACACTCCTATCCCTCTTTCTTTTAGGCAAAGATAAAACCACGATACAAGTC
>JAFDYP010000308.1 GCA_018267355.1 Bacteroidota bacterium | reverse complement strand
TGAGGCTGAAAGACTACAACTGGATACATATGTATGACCGCAAAATATTCAGTGAAGGAGGTATCGTCATAGAGTATGACGGTATTTTTATGCTGGCAGAGATACTCATCAAAGCAAAAAAGAAAGGCTATTCCTTTTACGAATTTGAGGTAGAGCAGAAGCAGCGACTCACAGGTATAGCTACGGCCTCCAGGCCATCTGCTATCATCCGTACGCTGCGGGATATTATTTTTTTCCGCCTTAGGACGCTCTTTAGTTGAATAAAGCCTTGATCCTCTCCAGCCAGCCCGGCTGCGGGCCTTTCAGATACTTTAGAAACCCGGCCATATCCACCCGAGGATAGTTGTAAGCCACCTCTCCTACTTTTTGCAGTTTTCGCGGCCCCTCAAAGATGTTCTCGTACAAAAAAAACTCCTTGTTGGAGCTGTATATTTCTACTGTATGGTCATCTTTGCCGTGATAGTAATACATATCAGCCTCCTCGGGTATCACACCATATACAGCAGCCAGCCTGATCTCATCCGTTTTATTTTCGCCCGATGCATGTATCAGTCTGTGATCATATATCAGCGCCTCCCCGGCCTTCATATAGAGCCGCTGCATGGTCTCCCAGAGAGGTACATCTACCTGCTGGTATGCCGACCCGATATTAGCAGATCTGTAGGTAGACAACCACTGATGGCTATAGGGCTGGATGCAGATCGGCCCATTGTCTGCATGCAGGTCTACAAGTGGCACCCATATATTGAAAGATCGGTATTCACGCTCATCCACGATATTCCAGTCCTGATGAGGCGATAGGGTTCCCTGCTGGCCCTTTCCTTTGGCTATGAAAGAACCTCCCAGCGGATTAGCGTGGATGAAATGCTCCTGTATAGCGCGATCAAAGACACGCTTGACGGCCTCATTCATCTGCAGCCTCATATCCAGGTCAGGCAGATGGGCTGTGGCTGCCATACCCTGCAGGTCACGCGGGTGTGTCTTGTAGTATGTTTCTACCAGCTCGGCCACCTCTGCCCCATAGAGAAACGGCACTACTACATATCCTTCGTCCAGCAGGCGACGGTCTAATATCGGATCTCTGAGTATTGGCTTCACCTTTCCAAAGGTAGTAAATGCGCTTACAGATTGCGCAGATCTGTGCGGTAGAGTTATCGACCTTTCCTGGCCACTTTGTATAGCGCAGTTATCTCACTCACTGCCTTGCGCAGGGTGGCCCATTTGCCGCCCTTGGCGGTGCCACCCCTACGCGGGTGGTATACAGATGGCAGCTCTACAGGCCGGCAGCCGACCTTTATGAGCTTATAGCAGATCTCGCTCTCCACTATGGAGCTCCGTAGCTCCGGGGCAGCAATGCTTAGCTGATCTTTGCGATAGACCTTTATCCAGTTTACATCTCTCAGATCTATGCCCAGCACCCAGCGGTTAAATATCTTATTGGCCAGTGTAAGCATACGCCGATAGGCTGTATAGTCTGTGACGGGCCTGTAGAAAGAGTAAAAACGGTCAAAATCAAATGGCTCTACAGCCCTCAGCTCCTCCAGGTCAAACTGACCATCACCGGGCACTGCACACACATAGTCACAGCGGGCAGCAGCATAGCCCGTACGGAGTGCCTCACCTATACCTTTATTGTACTCATGGCAGATATAGCGGACACCAGCTATACTCCGTACCACGTCAGGGGTCTGGTCGGTGCTGCCGTCATCTACCACTATCACTTCACCCCCAGCCGCCTCCCCGGTCAGTCTCAGTGCAGACCGGATCACCTCCGCTATACTATGCGCCTCATTGTAGCAAAATATAACGACGGACAGCTCTAAGCCTGCACTGCCGGATGGATCGCCTTTCATACGTCCAATTTAAGCGGATTCATTTCTCTTATCCAAGTTATACTACATAAATAATTGACTACCATACACTGCTTTTATATTTAATACTCTACATTTGGATACAGAGCGACAACTAAATATACTATGGCTGCTGCAGAGGAATTTATATGGCCTGAAGGTGAAGAGATCGTATATCTACGCCCCCCAAAAGAAGAGTATAATGGCAAGCTCAAACCATTTTATTCTCCTGAGGCTTTTCCAGAGCTCGCTGTACTGAAAGAAAACTGGAAAGGAATCAGGGATGAAATACTGGCCTACGAGCGCTCACACGGAGAACTGAGAGATATGGACTCATTATCACCGGCTGTGACGGCAGGTGGCACCTGGAGCCTCATATATCTGATGAGCTTTCTCCGCAAGTATCACAAAAACCGCGCTGATTTCCCGTTCATCACCAGTATCACAGACCAGATACCCGGATGCGTATTTGTAGGTATCAGTACGCTACCTCCGCATACCGAGATCAAGCCGCACTTTGGTGATACCAATGGTATAGTCCGTACACACCTGGGCCTGATCATACCTGATCCATATCCCGTCATCGGCATCCGCGTAGGAGATCAGGAGCGTGGCTGGGAGGAGGGCGAGCTTCTTTGCTTCATCAATGTGACAGAGCATAATGTCTGGAGCCGGTCGGACCACAGACGGTATGTGCTCATGTTTGACTTTGTACCGAAGCCTCTCGCTCATCGCAAATGGGAGATAGCATCGCGTGCCCTGGGCAGCCAGAGCTTTATATTTTTCTACAAAAAATATGCGCTGGTACGTCGCTTACCCCTGTTTACGCATGGCGTGTTTTGTCGGGTCTTTGCGATGATCTGGAGGATATATCTCCCCGTACAGCGCAGTGTAAAATTTTTGCCCTGACAATATCAAAAGAGGAACTGCCGCTCCCTGATCAGATACCAGGTGCCTATGGCTATCTCTGGTATCAGAAACGACAAATGAGCATACACTGAGAAAAGTGCATACGCCTCGAGAGACTGTGGCACCTCTCCCGTGCCGTACTGCCTGCCGGCGAATATCATAGCAGAGTACACACCATAGTGCAGTACTCCGATATTGCTAGGTGCCGAGGGTATAAAGGCTATGATCATCATGCTCAGCGCCACCAGGTACGAGCTATATATACCTGCTACCGGGCTGCTCACACCTGCAGCATACTCCAGAAGCAGAAACTGGAGGACATTCAACCCAAAGATCAAAAAAAAGAAAAGGATATAGGTCTGCACAGCCTTATAGCGGTGCATTGTACGCAGATGCTGATCGGTGTGGTAGTACAGCCTGTATAGAAACCTGCCCGCCCGGCCCAGCCGCAGCGCTATAGCCCAGAGCCCCTTCTCTATACCTTTGTAGCGCAGCATCAGCTGGTGGATGCATGTGAGCACTAGTACCGCCAGTGCCGTGTAGACCAGCGCATAGCTGACGATATCCGGGGCAAATGGCTTGACCAGAAATAGCAAAAGGACTAATATGGCAAAGACCTGTGCATCCAGCCACTTCTCGGTCACAGTGGCAGCCAGTGAGCGGGAGAAAGTGATGCCGTTTTTTCGGCTGAAGTGCAGTGCCCTTACAGCCTCTCCGAGATTACCCGGTAGCAAGCAGTTATAAAAATTGCCCAATATGAAGCTGCCGTATGTAGATATAGGCCGGCCGGCAGCTATCTCTCCCGCCCATACTACCCGCGCACGCACGCCATACAGCCATAGGGAAAACACAAAAACCGCCACCGCTGCTGCAAAGTACACCCACTGCAGGCCACTCATGCGTATATCTGCGAGGCGCAGTCCACTCTGATGAAAGGTATACCATAGCAGCAGGCCACTGATACCGTACCCGGCCAGATCCCTGGCACCGATGCGATACTTGATTTTAGGTGGTTCCATCTTCAGTATTGATCAGACATCAGGCCACGCTGCTCACAGCATCGTGTACCACCGGCGCGTCAAATGAGACATCAGCTCTGGCCTTTGTGGCTTTTACATTCCTGTAGCCTAGCTTCCTCAGCAGAAATTTTTTGAGATGAAATATATTGTGCAGCGCATAAGCCCTGAACTCGGGATTGCGCAGCATGAAACCTGTGATGACATCACTAAGCATAGATATAGGCCGTATGAATAGTGATGGTATCATGAGAATGTGTCGCGGCTGCAGCCTGGATCTCCATCTCTCGGGCAGCACAGGCATGATGCGGAATATTACTTCATAAGCCTTATACAGCTCCATCAGCTTTTCGTCCTTTATATTTTCCGTATTGCGGAAAAAATAAAAATCCTCTCCTTCATTGATCTTTGCGGCTTGTGACTCTGTGAGGCGGCCCTTGGCGAGGGCATCGTTCATCATCTCTGTACCTGGCAGGTAGCAGGTCCAGAATGTCTGTATGCGCTTGGCCGCATGCTCTGAGTAGAGTACGCGTGCATTCTCCTGTGCGCTGATCGGCTCATCAGGCAGGCCAAACATGTGGTCTACCTTCACCCGCATGTTATATTTATTCATCACGTCTATGGCTGCGCTCACATCATCGCTGCGCTCATACCGTAGCAGGGTGTCTTTTTTAAATCCCTCATCCATTGATTGCACACCCATCTGTACCCATTCACAGCCTGCATGGCTCAGCCAGCGCGCTATATCATCATCCATATACCGCGGGTGTGTCAGTATCTGAAACGGCCTGTTTATCTCCTTGCGGTATAGCGCCAGAAAATCCTGTAGCCATTTCTTGCTCGTGGTAAATATGTCGTCTTGAAAATCTACGATACGGATATCATAGCGCTGCTTTGCTATTTTCAGCTCTGCTATCATATGCTCCGGGCTGCGCAGGCGCACATACTTGCCGGACTTCTCCTCCGGTAGTTTGGCAAAAAAATTATTGAAGCAGAATGTACACCTGTATGGGCAGCCTCTGGATGCCATAGCCAGGTAGAGATCGCCGATACGCACATGCTCCTCCCATAGCGGCTTATCTGCAAAGGGCAGCGAGTCCAGGTCTTGGATAAAACCTTTCTGCGGTCCGCATATGACCTTGCCTGATAGATCTTTGTAGCGCGTATTGGGTATGACCTGAGCATAGTCTCCGGTCTGCACACCCTGCAGGATCATAGGAAATGCTACATCTCCCTCGCCTACCACTACAAAGTCCACCTCTGCGCGCTGTAGCAGCAGGTGCGGCACTGCAGAGGCATGTACTCCACCAAAAACAGTCTTTATATCAGATTTTATTTCTTTGGCCTGGCGCGCTATATCCAGCGACCACTGGTAGGTAGAGGTCAGTGGTGAGAAGGCCACTACATCCGGCTGCTGTGCCCGTATGGCATCCAGTACCTCCTTTGTATCGTCAAAGTATGGAGAAAGCCATGGCAGCTCCAGATTGAACCGGTCGTGAAAAAGCGACGCCGAAAACGCAAGGCCAGTCTGATGGCCATGCCCTCGTGCGATAGCGGAGAGCATGCTGATGCCCAGTTGCTCCGTGCCTAGTGCCGCAAAAGTTACTTTAGCCATTATGTAAATTAAACTATTTCCCGACATTTTTGGTAAGATGGAGTTCAAATTAAAGCCTATTTTAGATATAGATCACATGTCCTT
>JAFDYP010000307.1 GCA_018267355.1 Bacteroidota bacterium | reverse complement strand
GTCTGGACAAATGGTGAAGAATAGCGATCAGTACTATATGACCAAATTGCTGGATTGCGGGTATTCTATGCCTTCTCATATCGTGGATTGTGATCTTGTGAGTAGTATCATGCAGCACTATTATGAGACACACCCTGCTGATACAGTGCACGTATTTCCATATTCATGGGTATATATTCTTAATACTCAAAATGCTGGGGTTGATGGTACTGGGCATTATTCAGCTTATCCACCTATGATATGGGAGCCAATCTTACAGGGATGCCATGTCAGGTATCCAGCCAATGACTCACTACCTACGCGATGTGATTCTATAGCTTATGTAATAAATACAGTGAAAAATGATAACTCAGATTTCTCTGGATTACAATGGCCTCTATCGAACCTCTTTGACTATAACCATTGGGACACAACAACTAATAGCAGTATACCTAACACACCTGAGTATTGGTATGGACAGATCGCCAGCTGCTCATTATGCTCATCTATTATACCTTGTGATACGGTTCAGGCGCTCCTGGATTCCTTTGCGCGGCAATATCCACAGTATGCGGTAGTATGTCCGCGTCCTGTATTAGCGGCCTATTTGAGCGGTGATAAATCTGGAGGAGATGCAGATTTCTGGACAATGATGGCCTCCTGCTGCAATATCGGTTTGCCTAGAGATACTACTATGAGTTCTTGCGATACAGCATTTGTACTTACCTATCAGGTATTTTCCGCTCAACGTATGCTAGGCGGAGTCTGTTTCCCGCGGTGGCTGATCAATGCAGTATCTACTGGGAATGATTTTAATTGGTCTGGGCAAAAGCTTTTAAGTCAAGATAGTATTTGTGGGTTAAACATTCTCAATATTTGTAATGACACCCTGACCACTCATTGTGACTCAATGCGCTCAGTCGCCTATGTTTATGATATATTCTTCAATCATGGACAGGGGGGGGATATGAGCCCGACACCCGAGGATGTATATGCTGCATTATATGGTGACTATCCAGAAGGATCTGTAGTCCCACAAATTATAGCTTGCGACAGTAACGAATGTCTTGCTATAAATTATACGACCTCGCAAACACAATTATTGTTTCCCACCTATTCCTGCGTGCCTAAGAAGATATTTACATGTGTACTCAATGCAATAACTGGGTTGACATATAATTATAGCCAATGGAGTGCTCTGTATGCACATTGTGGCGACACAATTCCGAGCCTCTGCGACAGTGTTTATTCACCCTGCGATTCACTGGTTGAGGCAATGGGCCTGGCACAAAGACTTATGACTGTTTTTCAAATTGCGGATTCGACCGAAGCATATCAGATGGCCTTTGGTGCATATTATGGCCAGGAAATGGACAGTACAGCAATCGAATTGGTAAAACAGCGCTGTAGCGTTTGGGACAGTTTCCCATGTCCGTCAGGGCTTGCTACATCTATATCGGTACAAGTAGGTAATGTCATAGGTATTAGTCTGGGCTCGATCAAAGTCGATATGAGTGGGGGGGTGCCGCCGTACAAATATGTATGGTACGATGTACCACTCATTGCGGATACTATCTATACAGATACTTTAGGGCACTATACTATATATGACCCTGCTACCAACCCTGTACACCCTGGAGTAGACACAGGTGTGTACCATGTAGACGTATATGATAGCCTTTGCCTTCGATATTCGCTTAGTATACCGGTAGGTATGAGTACGGAGTGGATCTACTCTGTCAGTGTCGCGCCATATCAAGTCACTATCGGCAATATGGCCACTGCGACAGATACTATAGTGCGAAGGGATACTTTAAATCTATGGGGCAGCGGCATTTTTTTGGGAAATGGTCCAATAGTCCCTGGACAAGATGCCGACATGCTGGTACATCATGTGCTCTCAGACGGTAGCCAGCTGGAGGAATACGCAGGGATAACAGCGCTGGATTCATCTTCTATGCCTCCTACAGGCGATGTAGGTAATCCTTCGACTTATTTTGGTTCTGTCGATCACTTCTTTTTCTACTTCAAGAATGGAAGCTACTATATAATAGATGCCGATGGCCAGAGTACGGCTTTGGGTAGTATTCAGCCATCTGATGAATACCGCGTAAACAAGAGAGGCAATACGGTTCAATACCTAGTGAATAACACCGTGATCAAAACTAAAGCTATCACACAGACCAGTGCTACACTACTAGGGGGCGGAAGTATATTAACCTCTAATACTTATTTGCAACCACTTTTGATTAGATATTAAATCCGTCTATGAAAAATTTCAAAACCTGCTTTATTGTTTGTCTCATTGTACTGCTATCGTCTTGTACTGTGATGCAGCCGCTCACTATGACGCCCGCTATCACGTACTCAACATATCCTGCAGAAAACTCGGGGGCGATTACAATTAATTCCAATTATTATCTAAGCGGGGTTACCTATCACTGGAGTACCGGATTGACTACTAGTAGTAATTCACTATTGGGACTCAGTGCCCAGTATCTTCCATTTAGAGCGGATGCCATATTTACTTACGGTGGTGTGGGACCTATGACCTATTATTCTGCAAACAATTTGTATGTTTTATGTGAAGTATTTTGGAATAACGGACCTGGTTCCGCTTTGACTTATACTAATCCCATAGGAGATATTTCTACAACTTCCACCAGCTCATCAGCAGCATATTCATCCAATGTTTTGACTGCTAATACAGATGGCTTTTTGGAATTCAAAGTGGGATCGACCGGAGCAAATGGGGTGTCCATCGGTTTTACGGATCAAGGTACAGCCGCTACAGCTACCAACGCTTCATTTGGGTTGGCTTTTCAGGAAAAGCTATTGTCCAATACTAGTCCCTTTGGTGTTAGTTATTATAATGGATCTTTGCCTCAGAGTCATCTTCAGAATGGATTTCCCTATATTATTCCCACAGGTATAACGCGGCCTATCAAAACTGTTTACGCGTTTTACAATGGTAGTTACGTTTCTTTGGGTAGCTATAGGGAGGGGGACAGATTCCGTATCAAGAGACTTGCAAGTGGTACTGTGCAATTTGAAAAAAATGATGTCCCGTTGCCTGCCGCAGGATTTGCTACTCCATATACTATAAGTACATCTCCATCCACTAACATGGTCGTGGTTACTGCATTTACCAAATCGAATACCGGCCTCACTGACGTACGTACTACGTTTACCAAGGCTATGAATTTTGCAAACTTTGCAGAACTGACAAAGGAACTCGATGCCGGATATGTACCAATGATCAGAAGCATACGTTTCAAGTATAATGAGAAGTACAATACCTCTTCATTGAACTATAAGATATACGATTGGCACCGTGCAGTAAAACTGTTTGGCGATCTCGGTTCTGGAGCTGTTCCAGCCACTCCAACTCACGTAATAGGCGACAATTATGAGGTCATAACTCCACCTGCGAGCGGACCTTTTGCCTTGGTCAATAACCAACTTTACATTCTTGAGGTTACCAATGATAAAGGTGAAACGTACAAGCTTCGTTTTAAATATTTAACGCAATAATAAATTTGAAAAGTGCAATGAAGAGGAATTTAGTTTTAGGTGTCATTTTAATGGCTTTTTCGGCAGGTGCTATTGGTTTATCTGTTTACAACTACATCAGTAGACCTAAGATAGCTTTTGTTGATTTTATGAAACTGTATGAAGGCTACAATGGGAAAATCGAACTGCAAAAGAAGCTAACCGATCTC
>JAFDYP010000306.1 GCA_018267355.1 Bacteroidota bacterium | reverse complement strand
TTTTGCTCGATCCTCATATCGGATAAAACAGGGTGAACCTTTATATACTTCGCGGGTTCTTTTTCGAGACAAGGCTCCGTTGGTTGATAAAGTAATTGGTGCTTTTAAAAATAGAATCGATTAACCTATGGCTGTTCCAGAATCCGTTTGTTTATGCCTACTCGGTGGTGGCACCCTCCAGCTATTAAATTTGATCGATGCGCTTTCTGCTCCTGCTGATAGGCGCCCTGACTTTAAGTCTGTTGCGTACTACCTTGTAATTCTCTTCAACCTTATGTTAAGTGGTATTCTGGGTTATGTATACTTTGATGAAACACAAAAGCTCAATAGGATTGTCTATTTCCATGTTGGCATTTCTGCTCCGCTTATACTACGTTCTTTAGCCACTACTGTGCCCGAGATTATTCGTAAATCAAATAAAAAGTAGTCGACATTCTATTGGCAATTAAAAAACCGCATTTCTGCGGCTTGAGCTATTCGATTATTTTCCTATGGAATTCGTCCATGATGTCGCTCGGGAGGTCCGCAAGGTAGTGAGCCCCTCCCGTTTTTAGAGCCAGGATAAAGTAGAGAATTTCGGGTCTTGAGCGGCTCCCCCAATCGCGGGCACTAACTATCGGCTCTTCTATTTCGTTTATCTGCTCCTGGAGCTTAAGATGAGGGACAAGATTGGATTTGAAGTCAAGGACGATACACACGATTCAGAAGAAAGCTGGAAACGCGGAGTGAGGAAAGGGCACTGGAAAAGGAAGTGCATGATAAGCATGAGAGGGACGAAAGCCAGGAGCGAGAAGAGCGATAACCCAAGTGGCCAATTTTTCATATAAACGTCTGCCAAGATGCCACTGAACAAGTTATATGGTGCAATGCGTTGGTGTAGGCTCGTTTCAACCCAAGTGTGCTAAGCACTCAAAAACAAATCGAGCGCTGAGTTTCCCATATGCACTGACATTGTGGCGGATAAATATGATTGGTATAAGTCTTGTTAAAGAAGCTTAAAATCCACATATGACCGTTTTACAATCCATCTCAACGTTCATAGACAACATTACCGTAACCGACAAGCAGGAAGACAACATCAAACAGTCAGTTTCAAACATCGACGGCCACCTCACCAATGATGAGAACGACCTGCACATTAACCATACCTTCACCAACGGGTCTTACGAGCGGGACACGATCATCCGACCCTTGGACGACATTGACATGTTCGCCGTCCTAAACCTCGAAGACTGGAGGGACGAGAACGGCAACTATCCAAGCCCGCAGAGCGTTCTGACCAAGTTCAAGAACTACCTGAACGGACTTCACGACTACAAGGGCAAGGTTAGCCAAAGCCGCCCCTGCGTGTCAATCGAGCTCAGCAACAAGACCTTCGACGTGCTACCAAGCTTCAGGCAGGAATTGGGCGGGTACCTCATCCCCAGCCACGATCTCAAGGGGTGGACCTACACCTTCCCCGAGAAGTTGACTGCCGACCTTGACGAGGTGCACAAGAAGCGGAACTACAAGGTGAAGCCCACGATCAAGGCTGTGAAGCAGTGGAACCGCCTCAAGGGAAAGATCATACCTTCATTCCATATAGAGGAGGTCGCCATAGGCATATTCTCTGTCAATTCTTTCACGAATTACGAGGAGTCAATCCGACTATGGTTCAATCAGGCCGAATACTACTTGCAGGCATCAAGATTCGATTCGTACGACGACTATTCAAGCTCGCTCAAAAAGGTAAAAGCGGTCAAGGACAAGCTTAACGATGCAAAGAAGCTCTATGACGACGGAAAAGAGGCGGAGGCCACTGCCGTCTGGAAGGAAGTATTCGAATCTGAGTTCCCTTCAGCCGAGGCTGAGGAGGCAAAGGGCTACGGCAAGGCGTTGTCCGAGGGCAGCCTTAAAATGAGCCCGACCGGCGGCATCTCAACGACCATAGGCGTTACAATTCCTGCATCTAAAGGATTTTATGAAGGCGAATAAGGGCGACGCTCCATCCAACTCCATAGACCAGATCGTCGCCATGCAGGCGAACTATCCGTCTTTTACCTATAGCAGACTGAAGGGCAAGGAAGTTGAGTTCAGAGGGAAGTTGCAGGCAAGGGAAGACTTTCCAATCTATGAAGTATCCATACTATACAGCCCGCTTCATCCGCCGCAAGTGAGGGTCATAAGCCCCGCGCTAGTCGAGAACCCTCCACACATATACAGGAAGGAGCGCACCCTGTGCCTTTATCGCCCCGACAACTACGAGTGGACCAACCAAGAAATAATTACCACAAACATACTTCCATGGACGGGCGCATGGATTTACTTCTACGAAATATGGCTTAGAACGGGCGTCTGGTACGGACCAGAGGCCGCACACGACAACATAAAGAAAACAGCATGACAAAAAAGGTACCCTACAACAATGCATTCAAATCCGTGGAAACCAATGAGCGAGTAGGAAACGCCCTCCTCGTTCTGTCGGTAATAGTTTCTGCCGCTACAATAATAATCGACAAGGGAGTGATCAATATAGAGAAGGCCTTGCCGCTCTTCTACCTCAACTCAATCAATACCTTTCTTGCCATCGCCTACTTCGTGAGCGACGTCACCAGCAACTACCTTTTCCAGAAGGCTGAGAAATTCAGGCGTGACGACCTGTTCGACAACAGCTTAAACATGACGCTCTCCACTGAAAACTCACAGTCCTACTTCTCCAACGACAGCATATCTGCCGGCGTTAAGAAGCTTGGAGTGAACGCCTTCGAAAACTCCTTCTTCACCATGAGCATCTCGGACAAAATGTTCAGGAAAATGCTCATAAAGAGTGGGATGATATCTCTTTTAATGCTTGCCATCTCGATATTCACCTCGCATGACTACTGGATCTTCTTCCTTCAGTTGGTCCTGCCTCTGACGATAATACAGAAAACCATCCGGCTTGGAATATACAACCACCGCGTGGGCTGCATATACAACAGATTCAGACACATTTTTTCCACCACGATAGAGGCGGATCGGCCTAACCTCATAATCTTGGCGATGACCGACTATGAGTGCAACCAATCGTGGGCTTGCATCAAGCTTGACAGCAAGATTTTCGAGGAGCTCAACCCAAGCCTTTCCGCACAATGGAATACCATCAAGGGGAAGTACAACCTAATCTAATATGAGCATGGAACCATCCGAATATATTGCAAGCCTCGCCAACCGCCTTTGCCAAGGCAAAGAGGAAACGAACAAGATCGAAACCTCATTCAAGTATCTCAAGTCAAAACTGTTCGAGCACTTCGTCGACAGGATATCAGCAGTCGAGATTTTTGGTTCGTTCGCGCGCGGGACTGCTCTTCCACAGAGCATTGACGAGATGTCAGACGTAGGCGTACTCGTCGTATTCAAGAAAAATGACCTCCAGCCTGCCACTTTCATCAAGCACCTCAAGGAGTTTGCTGACAAGATTTATCCCCGCTCAAACGTGGAAGCCGACCATCCAGCGATACTGGTCGAGCTTTTCCATGTGCGTTTCGAGCTAGTGCCTGCATACTGGCACAAGGAGTGGCTCAGCGCGGCAGAACTTAAGATACCTGCCCCGCGCGACAAGGACGTAAGATGGATCACCTCAGAGCCGGAAAAGCTAAGGTCACAAATAGAAGAATTCAACCTGGGCAGGAGAACGCTCCTAAGATCGCTCATCAGGCTAATCAAGCACTACAATGTTTTCATAGGGAGACCGTATGAGTCCTACCAGCTTGAGCAGCTGGTACTACTCAAGGAATACAGAGCAACAACAGTCTGGGAAGCATATTTAGAATTCGTCAAGTTCCTCGATGCGGAGCGCGTCAGCGGAGAGAGGGCAAGGTTCATCAACAACCTGAAGTGGATGACAGAGAACACTATCCTGCTATCACAGAGAAAAATGAACGGTTACATCGAACCGGAGTTCCAAAAATTTCTACCTCTAGTTTCTTAAACAAACAGGCTTCATGGTAAACTACTACAAAGTCCTTGAGGTTGCCGAGAGTGCAACCAGCGACGAGATAAAAAGCAGGTATAAAGAGCTAACGCTCCAGTACCACCCTGACAGAAATCAGGGCGATCAGTCCAAAGCCGACAAATTCGTGAAGATAAAGGACGCTTACGAACAATTGTCCAAGGCATCGACGAGAGCCCTTCACGATGCCCAACTGAAAGCACATCGCATGGCATTCACAAGGCGGTCTTTCAAAGCCCCGAAAAGCGGTGGCACGCGGCCAGCCACCAATTCCCAGCCCGTACAGAGCCCCACTTCAGACTACAATCAGACATACACCGACAGAGATTTGATCGACATAGTATTCGGCCTCAAGAGAAGGACGACCCCTGCTCAAAAAATAGGGGCCGTATTATTGTTTATAATTAGGAATCGGAAAAGATGATTTCAACGAAGATTCATCGGCTAGGGTAGCAGGATTGCAAGTTTAACGTAAACTTTTAAACTTGCTATCCTGCTAAAGGGCTTACCCTTTGGAATCGCCATAATTTCGCATCGGCAGACCATACGATTAGATTATTTTCGTACCTTGAGTTGACAAATTACAAGTATCATTAAACACATTGCTTCATGGGTGAAAGGCAATCCTCATATGTCATAAACACTGACTACTACGGAAAGCTTACTCCGCAGCAAATGATGTTCATCCTCAACCAATCTGAAAAAGCGCTAAATGACACCCATGACATAGGGAATAACGTGGTGCAAAAGACGACGACC
>JAFDYP010000305.1 GCA_018267355.1 Bacteroidota bacterium | reverse complement strand
GATTGGTCTTTGGACCAAAAGTTTAAATCGGTACGCAGCAATGGTGGTGCCACGGTGGCACTACATGAAATTTTTAACGCCGTGTTAAATTGAGGTCTGTGATATTTTCCGCTTAGTCCTGTACCGCAAGGAATGATGTATGGTACCGGTAATTGTACTACCTTTAATAGTACGTATGAAATATCTATTATTGCTTTTGATGATTTTGAGTTATAGCCTGAATATCAGTGCGCATTCGGGAGATCGTGTGGTTCTGTACTTTGATGACATGCAGGCAGGAGGGCCCCACCCGATAGTAGCAAGTCAAAAGAGATCTTCAGATAATAACACCGCTCCGATCCGCACTATGACTGTTGTAGTACCTGTAGTAGGATGTGAAATGGCTGCTACTAATTGTGACGAAAACTTTCCCGGGTACAATAGTGTATCCGTATTCGGTATGCAACGGGCGGTCGAGCGCATTATTATGCAGGATTTTCCTATCCGTTCTCCACGTTATGGTGCCTTGAGCAAGTACTTTTAGTCTACAGCACCACACCCGGCGCTACCTCCAGCGTGCGCGGACGGAAGGTGCGTGGGTCTATCTTGGGTAGGTTGGGAAGTGGTGTTTTGGTTTTGTCTTGTTTCATCACTTTCTTGCCAAAGTCTACTTCTGTCACTTTGATCGGTGCATCTTCTTCATTGGTGTTGTACTCGGTGCCCTTGTAGGACTGTAGTACCCACTCCTTTTCTTTATTGCGCCAGGCCAGTTTGTACTGGGCGGTCCACTGTACGGACACGCCACCGGCATAGTTGAGGATGATCTGATTGCCATCTGTGTGTAGCGGGCCATCTACGGTATTGGCGATCGGATCACCCTCGCCATTGTTATTGCGCAGGACGATGCTGTCTGACTTCATATTAAACACCAGTGAGTCATTGCCCTTGCCGAATAATACTACGAGGATACGCGGATTGCCGTTGAACTTTGTGTCATAGTGATTGGTATTGAGATAGTCTGTGCCGGCCTGGTATACGATGGCGTAGTCCTCATAGAGGTCATTATTGAAATCTCCTGAGTCTATGAGCGCCACATCCCAGTCTTTTGGCTGGAAGGCGTCATAACCTTTACCTTCTTGCAGTATAGTAGGCGAGGGGATCTTTTGGGCAAATGCAGAAAGGGTCACAGATAAGAGAGCGAGGACGAGCAGGGTAATGCGATTCATGTCTGGCGTTTGATTATCCGCAAAGGTAACGGAGAATAGCAGAATTAATTATAACGAGGGTCGTTAAAAAGTGTGGATTGACCTAAAGTTGCTTGCGTAGTTTTTATACTATGGGATAATCAGCAGTTTAAACGTAATGTCGTCTATCTCACAAAATCAACATTAGTATTTAAGGCATCTTTCAGGCTTGAGAATCATGCGATTGGGCTCTCTAATTTTTTCAACTCGGAATGCAACCAACTCAATAGAGTCGTCAGTATTACCCAAATCATACGCAGTGATTATTCTCAAGCTATCGCACTTTAAATAATACTCATAAATGAAAGCAACTTTATCTGTATTTCCTGGGCCAATTTGCTTTGAATAAAAATCGTTGATAAAAAGCCCTTTTCGATTTTTAAAGTCACATGTATTACCTAGGAAGTCGGTAAGTTTATATACCATCGCCTTGGGAAAAAGACGCTCGGGAAACTCTGAATTAGCGGAGTTTGTGGCAATGTCCGCCAATAGTTTATCCGACATACCTCTAGCTTTTTCCCACTTTTTCACTTTACCGGTACAACTATAAAATAATCCACTAGTTATCAGGGCTATAGCAAGAAGTAGAATAGGTTTTTTGAAGCGGGAATAGTAGTCCATGTAGCAATTATAAATAAACTAAGTGGTAATAGAATGGCTATTACCTCCGCATTGCTTACTTTTTTACCACTCCTTGCACTTCTGCGATAGCCTGCGCTTGAACTCCTCGCGCTCTTCGGGAGACATATTTTGCATCTTCATTTTGACGCGCTCCTTCCAGAATTTATTCTTGCCGCTATTGGCCCAGCGGAAGCCAAAACCGCCAAAGAGGATGCGGGAGATGATGAGCAGGCAGAGCGCCTGCGTGTAGGTGAGGGACTTTAGCCCAAAAACCTCGGGGATGGTGATGTTCCAAATGTACTGGAACGCGTAAACAAAAAACAGGAAGCCCACTATGGCCAGTGCACCGATTCCTATCCCTTTGCCGATGAGTTTTGAGCGATCCATATGATATTATGATTGCTGGAAAAGTTCTTCGTACAGAGACTGCAGCTCATTGCGCAGAAACATCACCGCATACCTTTTGCGCGAAAGTAAGGTATTTACATTGGCCCCGGTGATCTCTGCGATCTCCTGAAAGCTTTTGTCCTCCAGCTCGTGCATGATAAAGACCTCGCTCTGCTCTTTTGGCAGTTTCTTCAGGCTCTCTGTGATGGTCTGCATGATCAGATCATTCATCATCTTGCCCTCGGCTGTGCCATCATGAGAAGGGAGCATGTCTGCGAGAGAGAGAGTATCGCCATCATCTTTGTAGCCGAAGGTCTGATCCTCCAGCAATTCAGGGCGTTTTTTGCGGTAGAAGTCTGTGATCCTGTTGCGGGCTACGGTGAAAAGCCATGATGCCACCTGCTCTACAGGCTTCATGACGCGAAAGGTGTTTACAAACTCGTACATAACATCCTGCAGGATATCCTCGGCATCCTCTGTAGTAGGTACGCGCTGCTTGATAAAATTCAGTAGCCTCTTGCTCTCTTTGGAGAAAGTCTGAACGATCTTGACGTTACTTTGGTCGGAGGCCATCGGGAGGGTTAAAGTAGTCATTTTACTTGGCATGAATTGTTGTATTAGACGACCACGTTTTGATAATATTGTACTATTCGTTAAAAAGCGTGCCAACACGTATTTTTGTGACATTATGGCATCCTTTTGAACAACTAAAGCGCCGGTAAGTTTGCCACAATCAGTGCTGCCTGATATGCCGCCTGTCTGAGAGCTGCACCGGATGCTGCGCTCTCCACGTCGGGCCTGGTTTGATTTGATGGAGTTATTCCTATTTTTACCCTGATGGAAAGAAAGTTGCTACTGGAGGTAAAGAACCTCGTCACTGAGTTTAAAACTGATGATGGCTATGTCAAGGCGGTCAATGATGTAAGCTTTAACCTGTACCGCGGAGAGACGGTAGGTAGAGTAGTCGTGTCCGGCTCGGGGAAGACTGTGACCTCGATCTCTAGCATAAGCGTGTTAGCCGATCCGCCAAGCCGCATTGCTTCCGGCCAGATCATTTAT
>JAFDYP010000304.1 GCA_018267355.1 Bacteroidota bacterium | reverse complement strand
TGCCTACCACTCAGACATGCATCATTATCAAACATGGAGAGTATTTCAGTGTTTACTCAAATATATCCTCCTCCACCGTCAAGGCCAACGACAATGTGATCACCAAACAGAATCTGGGCCTTCTATCTACAGACAAATCTGACTCCCAGACCAAGATACATCTGGAGATCTGGAAAGGGAAAGACAAGCTCAATCCCGCCGAATGGATCAGTGCCAACTGATCTGCTTTTGGCGCATGGGTTTCGGCTGGCTTTCTTAACTTCGTATCTCTTAATTTTTATTCATGACCAGATCACTACGTGCGCTAGCAGTATTAGTCGCCTTGGTACACCTTTCTATCATCAGCGTGAGTGGGCAGGAGACCGTTTTCCCCGCCAATGGACCCGATGATTTCCGTGAGGGCGTGCACGCGTTTATCAATGCTACTTTATACAAAGACTACAAGACCAGGATAGATAGCGGCGTGCTGCTGATCAGAGAAGGCAAAGTGGTAGATGCGGGTCGTGGTGTGGCCATACCGGTGGGGGCCATCGTGCATGACATGCGGGGCAGGTTTATCTATCCATCTTTCGTAGATATCTATACAGACTATGGCCTGCCTGCTACGCCCAAGGTACACACATCCAGTGAAGATGATGGAGGCGTACAGTATACCAGCAATGTAAAAGGCGCCTATGGCTGGAACCAGGCCATCCGCCCTGAGTATGAGGCACAGAAGAACTTTGCGGTAAACGAAGCTGCGGCCAATGATTTGCGCAAACTGGGTTTTGGTGCAGTACTGACGCATCGCAAAGATGGGATATCACGCGGCACCGGAGCAGTGGTGACACTGAATAATGACAAGGAAAATAAGGTGATCGTAAAGGGCAACGCCTCTGCGCATTATTCCTTCAGCAAAGGTACCTCTACACAGGAGTACCCCTCATCGCTGATGGGTACCATCGCACTATTGCGCCAGACTTATCTTGATGCGCAGTGGTATAAAACATTCGGGTACAAAACAGAGTACAACCTCTCACTGGAGGCGTGGAACAATGAGCAGAACCTGCCTCAGATCTTTGATGCGGGAAACTGGCTGAAAGAACTACGCGCTGACAAGATCGCAAAAGAGTTTGGTGTGCAGTATATTCTCAAAGGAGACGGTACAGAGTACCGCCGCATCTCAGAGCTGAAAGACACCAGGGCAAGGCTTATCATTCCCCTCAGTTTTCCCAAAGCATATGATGTAGAGGACCCATACAAAGCGCTATGGGTAGAGCTGGCAGAGATGAAGCACTGGGAGCTGGCCCCTGCTAATGCAGCCAGCCTGAGCAAAGCCGGCATTGATTTCGCCATCACCGCCTCAGATCTGGAGAAAAAAGAAGACTTTCTCAAGAGCCTCCACACAGCTATCAAGTATGGCCTGACTGAAGATAATGCTCTCAAAGCATTGACACTTTCACCCGCTCAGTTTCTGAATGTACAGGATCAGGTGGGTACCCTGGACAGAGGCAAACTGGCTAACTTTATTATCACATCAAAGCCGCTCTTTGATGAGAAGGCCGTGGTCAATGAAAACTGGATACAGGGCAAACGGTATGAGATCACAAAGTTTGACCCGAAAGATATACGTGGAGAATACAGCCTCTCTATCAGGAGTACTAAAGAATCGTATGAATATCCTTCATTGAAAGTGCAGGGCGAACAAGCCGCACCAAAGGGCCTGATGAGCAGGGACACTACGAAGATAGACGTCAAGCTCACGGTGAAAGATAATGACCTGACCATATCATTTGATCCTGACAAGAATAAACCCGGCAAATTTCTCCTGACAGGTATCATACAGGCAGACAGATCCTGGCAGGGCAAGGCGCAACTGCCGGATGGAGAGTGGGCAGATTGGACCGCTACATTTGTGCGCACACTGCCGGACACTACTCATCCGCCCAAGGCTGACACCATAGATCTCAGTAAATTGAGCAAAGTGCTGTATCCATTTGATGGCTATGGCAATGAAGAACTACCAAAGGCAGAAAACGTCCTGATCAAAAACGCTACCGTATGGACCAATGAAAAGGAGGGCATCCTGAAAAATGCCGATGTAGTGATCCGCAGTGGTAAGATCAGCGCCGTAGGTAGCAGCCTGGCATGTGCAGACTGCCGGGTAATAGATGCGGCCGGCAAGCACGTGACCTCCGGCATCATAGACGAGCACAACCACATAGCCATCAGCGAAGGTGTGAATGAAGGAGCAGAGGCTGCCAGCTCAGAGGTGCGTATAGGAGATGTGGTGACAAGCGAAGACCTGAATATGTACCGCCAGCTAGCAGGTGGCGTCACAGCCGCGCAGCTCCTCCACGGCTCTGCCAATCCGATAGGCGGCCAGTCTGCACTGGTCAAGTTTCGCTGGGGTTATGCACCTGAGAAACTCAAAATACAAGGAGCTGATGGCTTCATCAAATTTGCACTCGGCGAAAATGTAAAGCAGACAAACTGGGGTGAGAAGTTCACCATCCGCTACCCACAGACGCGTATGGGTGTAGAGCAGACGTATGTCAACTATTTTACCAAAGCTCGCGAGTATGAAAAGGCACTACAGGCTAAAAAGCCTGTGCGCAGGGACCTGAAACTGGAAGCGCTGGTAGAGATCATGAATAAGAAGCGTTTTATCACCTGCCACAGCTATGTGCAGAGCGAGATCAATATGCTCATGCATGTGGCCGATTCTTTTGGATTCCGGGTCAATACTTTCACGCACATTCTGGAGGGCTATAAGGTGGCAGATAAAATGAAAGCGCATGGTGCAAATGCCTCTACCTTTAGTGACTGGTGGGCATACAAGTATGAGGTGATAGATGCAATACCATACAATGCAAACATACTGAACCGTATGGGCATCAATACAGCCATCAACTCTGACGATGCTGAGATGGCCCGCCGCCTCAATCAGGAAGCGGCCAAGTCCGTAAAATACGGCGGCACCTCAGAGGAAGATGCATGGAAGATGGTCACACTCAATCCAGCTAAAATGCTCCATCTCGATAGCCACATGGGCAGCCTCAGGCCAGGCAAAGATGCGGATGTAGTGATCTGGTCTGACAATCCGCTCTCGATCTATGCTCAGGTAGAAAAAACCTATGTAGACGGCATCTGCTTTTATGATAAAGACCAGGATGCGCAAAAGCGCGAGTATATCAAGCGCGAACGTGCACGGCTGACCCAGAAAATGCTGGATGATAAGAAGGCTGGTAGCCCTACACAGGACCCGGCTAAGAAAACCAACAAGGCCTATAGCTGCGGTGGCAATAATGAATAAGGGAACGAACAATAGATAACAGTACGAAATATCAGTCATGATAAAGAAGATAAAGACATACTCCGCTCTGCTGGCCATCTGTACGATAGCCGTCAATAGCGCCATGGCGCAGGAAGACGTGCCGGTACCGGCTCCTAAACAAACCGAGCGCCTGTGCCTGAAGGGGGGCATGATACACGTAGGCAATGGCCAGGTAATAGAGCATGGCTACGTGGTATTTGAAAATGGGAAGGTGACCGCTGTGATGCCTGATGCCAATCTCAAAACGGACGAAACACTGGGCCGCATCATAGATGTAAGCGGGAAGCAGGTCTATCCCGGATTGATAGCACCCAATACGGTACTCGGTCTCACAGAGATCGAGGCAGTACGTGCGACTAACGACATGTATGAGACCGGCTCTGTCAATCCGGATGTACGCGCTATCATCTCATACAATACCGACTCCCGCGTCACACCTACTGTGCGCTCCAATGGTATCCTATACGCGCAGATCGTGCCACAGGGAGGACGCGTATCCGGCACCTCATCCGTAGTGCAGCTCGATGCCTGGAACTGGGAAGATGCGGCCGTCAAAGCCGATGAAGGCCTCTTCATCACCTGGCCAAATATGTACCGCATGAAAGGCTGGTGGGCGGAGCCGGATGGCTACGAAGCGAATAAGGACTACGACAAAAACGTACAGGAGCTGAAAGATGTATTCAATGATGCCAAGTCATACGCCTACGCCGCTCATGATAAAACGAACCTGAGATTTGAGTCTATGAAGAAGCTCTTCACAGATAAGGCCAATCTCTATGTGCGTGTAGACTATGTGAAGGAAATACTGCAAGCGATCGCATTTGGCGAGGAGATGGGAGTGAATGTGGTGATCATGGGTGGTGCTGACTCCTATATGATAGCAGACGTGCTGGCTGCAAAGAAAATACCCGTCATCCTCGGCAAAGCGCACGAGCTACCGACATATAGTGATGAAGACATACAGCAGCCATACAAAACACCGGCTATCTTGCAAAAAGCCGGTGTGCTCTATGCCATCAGTGAGAACGGGTTCTGGCAGCAGCGCAACCTGATGTTTGAGGTCGGCACAGCAGCCACCTACGGCATGACCAAAGAGCAAGCACTCAGTGCCATCACTGCCAACCCTGCTAAGATCCTCAAGCTGGACGACAAGATCGGCACCATAGAGGCAGGCAAAGCTGCTAGCTTTATCGTGTCTGATGGTGACCTGCTGGACATGCGTACGTCCAATATCACCCTCGCCTTCATAGATGGCCGCCAGATCGACCTGGACAATAAGCAGAAAGAACTGTACAAGAAGTTTACGGCGAAGTACTTTGGCAAGTAAAATCGCGCCTTGCCACACACAGGCCTTTTATCTACTTTCATCCTATGGACAAGCTCGCTGGATTTCTCTCACCTATCTTGATTTATGCGTTTATTTTTTTGCTGAATGCGGCTGTGCCCGGCCGCTGGGTCACAGGCTATGCCACACGCACCGGCACGGATGAGAAGCTCCGCTACCGGCTCAACGGTATACAGGTGCTCTTTATCACCGTGGCCTGCTGGGCGGCGGCTTGTTATATGGGTTGGCTTCCATGGGACTGGCTCTACACCTATAGGTGGGAAGGCCTGGCAGGAGCTATATCATTCGGGTTGGTATTTGCCGCAGCTATCGTAGTGCCGCATCCGGCAGTGAAAAGCAATTTCCTGGCAGACTTCTATCTGGGCCGGCTGGAAAATCCGCAGCTCTGGGGCGGCCGCATCGATGCCAAGATGTGGCTCTACCTGATCGGTGCCATCATGCTCGAGCTGAATGTATTGAGCTTTGCCGCTCATCACTATCTGCTCTATGGTGCAGAGGCTTCGACAGGCATCTATCTGTGTGCAGGGTTGCTCACCTATTTTGTCGTAGACTATCTCACTTTTGAGGAGGTCCACCTGTATACTTATGATCTCTTTGCAGAGCGCGTAGGTTTCAAGCTGGGCTGGGGCTGCATCGCCTTTTATCCATATTTCTACGCCATCCCGTTATGGGCTACGGTATCGCTACCGCCTGCACATTCGTCCGTAGCCTATCTGGTCTTCGCCGCATTTGTATTCTTCTCCGGCTGGAGCATATCCCGTGGTGCCAACCTGCAGAAATATCATTTCAAAAGAGATCCCCGCAAAGTGTTTCTCGGCATCAGCCCTGAGTCGATCACAGACGGCAGGCGCACCCTGCTCGTCAATGGTTTCTGGGGCCTGAGCCGCCACATCAACTATCTCGGCGAGATACTCATGGCTACGGGCATCGTGCTGGCCGCCGGGCATCCGATTTGCTTCTGGCCCTGGCTGTATCCTTTGTATTATGTAGTGCTTTTATTCCCCCGTCAGATAGACGATGACAAGCGCTGTGCCGCCAAGTACGGCCCCCTCTGGGAGCAATACCTCAGCCGGGTCAGGTATCGCATCATCCCATATATTTATTGAGTTCCTTCTTTTTGCTATTTCACTATACTGAGCAGGCAGGATGTGAGTGACTATAGCCGATACATCTGCCGGGTATTATCTCCCATGATAGTGACGGCAGATCGGCGCGGCATCAGCCGCTGCATGAGGAAGCTCGCGAGTTTATTGCCTGTGCCGGTGATAAAAGAAGGCGTAGTGCCCAGCCTGCGGAGACATTCGCTCACTACCTCGTCGGGACTTTGCACAACGGGAGCGAAGAGGCTGGTCTTCTGAGGTTTTGTATTGATATAGTTGGGGGTCGAGGTGGCTCCGGCACAGCAGGCTATCACATCTACCCCCCGGTCGCGCCACTCGTACCACAGACTCTCGGCCAGCACCCGGTCAAATGCCTTGCTCGCTGCATAGGCAGCGAGGAACCCGCTGCCCTGAAATCCCGCCAGCGAGGCCATCAGTATCACAGCGCCCCGGCCGCGCTGTAGCATCGGCTCTCCGAGCAGCTGGGTGAGCAGCATCGGCGTGATCATATTGGCGTTGGCGAGTTGGGTATGCTGTGCGATCGTATTTTTCTCAAAAGGGCCGATATAGGATAGTGCCGCATTATAGACTAATACATCTATCTCCCTGCCACTGGTAGCAGCGGCCAGCTGCTGAGCAGCCTGCGGATCGGCGAGGTCGCAAGTGATACAATCTACGGCTATAACATATTGTTCACGGAGTGCGGCCGCCAGCTTCTCCAGAGGCTCCGGCCGTCGGGCTACGAGTATCAGATTGATGCCTGCCGCGGCGAGCTGTGTGGCAAAGGCTGCCCCTATGCCTTCTGATGCCCCTGCTATGAGCGCGAGCGTACCATACTTTTCTTTCCATGTCATATTCGAATGTACTGATTTACCCTACGGAAATTGCTTTCATTTCCTAGCGCAGGAAACGGTAAGGATACGCCTCATGATGTACACTATTCCTCCCTACCCCATCCATTCGGATTAGGATTGACGACTTTATCAGCCTCCCACTTATACTGATATCGTGGGAATGGCACTTTGAAAATGTTCATCATCTTAAACACTGCCAGCTCGGCCTTACTGCCCTTGCTTAGTTTTGGCAGGTCAGCATCCAGAGAGAAATTTAGCACACGCATACGTGGCAGGTCTGTGCGATCATGCTTGTTGCCATCTTTGTCGATCCACTTATTCTCAAAGCCTCCGTACAGGTTTTCTGCACTGTACCCTATGGAGTAGCAAAGCCACTCGGGATACATGCCGGGGTAAAACTTAGAAGGATTGACAGAGGCCCACAGTGTGATATGGTTGTAATCTTTCAGCCTGCGGCCTATACTATCAGTACCAAACAGCTCTCTGGACCTTTCGCCCAGCTCACCCTGAGGATAGTCGCCTCCCTCATAGGAAGACTTTAGCATGATGCGCTGCTCCTCCCACATCCAGTATTGTGAGGCTGCTATGAATGCTCCGAGGAAGTTTGCCTCAAGATCACTGTAGGAGGCCCCCCACTTAGACGAGTAGCCATCCATGATCTCTATCGAGCTTTGTATAGAAATGCCGAGCATGGCTGCTATCACTGCAGACTGCTTATTGCTCAGGCCAGTCCAGCGCAGTAGCTCGTAGCCCCACACGGTCTGGAAGTAGCCACCATAGATATGCCCGGCCTTATCTATCTGGTTCCACTCCTTGCGATCATCAAACCAGTGAAACTTATTCAGCTTTGTTTTCTTGTACCAGAAAAAATATAAGCCCGTGACAGATATAGCATAGAGACCGATGATAGTATAGCCGAGTGCCTTGATACGCCCCCGATCAGGTACGGGTGATCTATCCCAGATGGTCAGCGGACCGCCATCTACCTGTGCAGGTGCAGGCGCAGGCTTGCGTATATAGTCGCGCCAGAAGATGTATAATATCAGGACCAGAAGTAGGACCACCCGGTTTGATTTGTGCTGTCAGGAGATAGCGCAAAATACGCATTCTCTCTATA
>JAFDYP010000303.1 GCA_018267355.1 Bacteroidota bacterium | reverse complement strand
TGTTTTCTACGGTAAAACCACTTTTCTGCAGCTCCTCCACGATGTGGTCCTTGCCCACATTGTAGGTCGTAGCCGCAGCACCTAATCTGATCGCTTTGATCTCTGACATTTACTCTATTTAGATAATTTAAATTTCAAGCACTGACTAAAAGAACACATATACATACTACCCCCCAGTAAACCCGTAGGGCAGTTTACTTTTTGCAAAACTATAGAAATGAGGCAATATGTATATGTGAGATGGATTACATCTTAATATTCAATTGTTCTTGTTTGAAATTGCCTCATTATCTAAATAGCTTATGCTTCTTCTCCGGCATCACCTGCTGCCTCCGTCTCTGCCGCTGCCGGCGCAGATGGTTTAGCCTCGGCTACTTCCTCTCCTTCATTTTCAAATTCCGTCTTGAGGATGCGGATGATATCGTCTATCATCTCCTCCTCCAGGTCGGTACGGCGCACCAGCTCCTCGCGGCTCAGGTTCAGCACGCTACGGGCTGTGTCGCAGCCGATCCTCTTCAGGTCGTCTATCATCCACTGCTCGATCTCATCTGAGAACTCATCCAGATCGATATCAAAGTCAGCTTCTTCTTCCTCACCACCCTCACGGTACACATCTATCTCAAAACCTACCAGACGTGAAGCCAGCTTGATGTTTACACCACGCTTGCCTATGGCCAGAGATATCTGGTCCGGATCGAGGTAGGCAGAGATGCGCTTCTTGTCCTGGTTGATATCTATAGAGATGATCTTGGCCGGGGCCAGTGCACGCTGCACCATCAGTTGCAGGTTGTTGGTATGATTGAGGATGTCTATATTCTCATTGCGCAGCTCGCGTACGATACCGTGTATACGGCTACCCTTCACACCTACGCAGGCGCCTACAGGGTCTATGCGGTCGTCAAAAGACTCTACCACTACCTTCGCCTTCTCACCCGGCTCGCGCACGATATTCTTGATCACGATCAGCCCGTCAAATATCTCCGGTACCTCCTGCTCCAGCAGCTTGGCCAGGAAGGCAGTATCCGTACGGCTCAGGATGATCACCGGGCTATTGTTGCGCAGGTCTACACGCTTTACTACCGCGCGTACGGTCTCACCCTTCTTGTAGAAGTCTGTCTTGATCTGCTCAGACTTTGGCAGGAGCAGTTCATTGCCCTCCTCGTCCAGCAGCAGTATTTCTTTCTTCCACACCTGGTACACCTCTGCGCTGATGATATCACCTATGCGGTCCTTGTATTTTTTGTAGGTCTCGTCCTTCTCCAGGTCCAGGATACGGCTCACCAGTGTCTGGCGGGCAGCGAGTACCGAGCGGCGGCCAAAGCTCTCCAGCTCGATCTTCTCATATGTTTCTTCACCTATCTCAAAGTCATCCTGGATCTTGTGCGCCTCGGAGAGCGTGATCTGGGTGTATGGATTCTCCACTTCGCCATCCTCTACGATGGTACGGCGCTGCCAGATCTCGAGGTCACCCTTATCGGTATTCACGATGATGTCAAAGTTGTCCGTCTCGCCATACTTCTTTTTCAGGAGCGTGCGAAAGACATCCTCCAGCACCTTCATCATGGTCGGGCGGTCTATGTTTTTTAGCTGCTTAAACTCGCTAAACGAGTCGATCAGATCTAAACTATTCATTGCTTTATCTGCTTTATGATAATGATTGAATTCCTTTCTCTTTCGTAGGGACAGGTCGCGACCTGTCCCTACCACTAAATTGACCGTCTTACTTCCACTCTATTTTGATCAGCGCCTTCTTGATCTCGCTATACTTCAGCTCAAACTCCTTTGGCGCTTCTACTTTCTCTTCCGGTTGGTTCTTAGGCCCCTTCTTTTTCTTCTTCACCTCAGCTACGATCGGCAGCAGGGTGATCTTTTCATCATCCGCCTTGACCAGCTGTGCCTCCACCTCTGTGCCGTCCGTCTTGACTATCTCCAGCGTGCGGCCTATGCGCTTCTTGTACTGGCGCGGCACCTTGAGCGGATTGCTCATGCCCGGGCTAGATACATCCAGCATATAGTCCTCAGATACCAGGCCGCTGCCATCCAGGTGCTTCTCCAGAAATCTGGATATATCAGCACACTGGCTGATGGTGATACCATTGTCACCATCGGCATACACCTCCACCTTGCTCTTGCCCTGCAGCTTGATATCCGTCAGGTAGAGATCCATCTCAGTCAGCAGGGGCGTCAGCCACTCTTGTATCTTATCTTTCAGCTCCATTTTGTACAGACAATAAAAGAGGGGACTCTCGTCCCCTCTCACTTTTCGTGCTGCAAATATACACAATATCCTGAGGAAAACAAAAGATTTTTAGACAACCTCCTCGCACCCAGCCCCAAACCATAACATCAGGACTACCCGCCCATAAACAAATCAGGCACAATTCCTTATCACATAAATCGCAAATGGCTGAAAGTCCCCTTTCAAAGGTCGCAGATCCCGTACCTTGGTCGGGAGGGTGGCCGCAGGCCGGGGGATTTACGCAGCACCAATAACGTCGTAGTGAGCTAGGACTAAAACATAGTATCAGGATCTCTATCAGGGTTTTCTCTTAGCTCTCTTTCCCAATATTTCTTTCTTCGCCGTATCTCTCCTTCTAGCTCTCCTAGTTGCAAATCAATCAATCTTTTCTG
>JAFDYP010000302.1 GCA_018267355.1 Bacteroidota bacterium | reverse complement strand
GGGTTGATGGAGTGAGGAGCCGGATGAGGAGAGCTATGGCTATGACTGGTTTCTTTCCACTGGCGCGGATGTTACATCCGTGCCAGCAAGCGAGGTGCCCAGCGTGCGGCCCGGAACTTAGTTCCGAGCCAGTAACAAACCAATAAAACACAAACTAAAAAAGGCTCCGAAGATCGGAGCCTTTTGCCGGCGGAGGAACAGGGATTCGAACCCCGGGTAGGCTCATCACCTACGACTGTTTTCAAGACAGTTGCAATCAACCACTCTGCCATTCCTCCGGGGTCAAATATAGGAGAGTCCGCGAAATTTCACAAACGGGCATTAATTATTTGAAAAATAAATGCATAGCCCCCTGCCTGAAACGCTGTGACAGCGCGGCTTTGGTCACAGGAAATTTTTAAGCTCGCTGAGCGCGGCTATCTCGTAGGTGGCTTTGTCGCGCGTCTTTTTTCCCAGTGGGTTGAAGAAGACCTGGTCCATGCCGGCGGCCTTGGCACCCATGATATCGGTGGCCATATTGTCACCTATCATGAGGGAGTCCGCCGGTGTGCCTCCCGTGACCTCCATGGCGTGAAGGAAGATCTCCCGCTCCGGCTTCTGGTGGCCTACGCGCTCTGATACGAAGACATGGCGGAAGTAGACCTCCAGCCTGCTCTCGCGGATCTTGATGTCCTGCACCTCTGAGAAGCCATTGGTGATGATATGCAGGGTGTATTTTTTAGCGAGATAGTCCAGTACCTCCAGCGCATCGGGAAAGATAGCCGTCTTGTACGGCGAGCGGTCCAGGTATTGCTGCGCCATGGTCTCGGCCAGCACCTCATCGTCTACCCGGAAGCGGCGCAATGTTTCCAGGAAGCGGCCTACGCGCAGCTCGTCTTTGGACAATAGCTTGTGGTGATAGCGGGCCCAGTACTGAGAGTTGATAGGCAGGTAGGTCTCGTGAAATACCTCAAAGGACGGGATGCCGCGTCCGTGCAGGCCCAGCTCGTCAAAAAGCTCTGAGAGCGTAGCGCGCGAGTTGGCCTCAAAGTCCCACAGCGTGTGGTCGAGGTCAAAGAAAAGATGCTTGTATCGGGATGGGGTATCTGGCATGATGTACTAGCGGATATCCTGGCAGAGCTCTATGAGCACACCATTGGCGCTTTTGGGGTGAAAGAAAAAGACCAGTTTACCATCAGCACCCTGCTTGGGCGCTGCGCTGATCGGTGTGAAGCCCTCGCCCTTGAGCCTCTTGATCTCGGCCTCGATATCCTCTACAGCAAAGGCGATATGGTGGATACCCTCTCCCCTCTTCTCTATAGACTTGGCTATGGCGCTATCCGGGCCGGTGGCCTGCAGCAGCTCGATCTTAGACTCGCCTATGCGGAAGAAAGAGGTCTCTACCGCCTCGCTCTCTACCCTTTCGGTCTTGTAGTGCGGCGTGCCCAGGAGCCGGGCGTAGGTCTCATTGGCGCTCACTATATCCCTGACGGCTATGCCTATGTGCTCTATCTTGTGCATGGAGAGGAGGTTTTGAAATGTAATGACGGCCTGTCCGTCTAATAAGCTGCTATCGCCGCTGAAACCGGCGGGCAGGTGCAAATCAACAAATTTGCCGTAACTTTGTAACCATAAATCGAGACCAGTATGCTTTTCGTATCAGACAATGCCAGCACCAAGATCAAAACCATCATGCAGGAGGAGCATATGACTCCGGAGCACTTCGTACGCGTGAGCGTGCTGGGTGGTGGGTGCTCAGGGCTGTCATACAAAATGGATTTTGATGACAAGATCCAGTCTGATGACCAGGTGTTTGAAGATAAGGGTATCAAACTGGTGACTGACCTGCGCTCCTTCCTCTATGTGTGCAATACTACACTGGAGTACTCAGATGGCCTGAATGGCAAGGGCTTTGAGTTTAAAAATCCCAATGCTACCCGTACCTGCGCGTGCGGGGAGAGCTTTGCTGTATAGTTCCTTTATCAGAATCAGCATCTTGATCAGAATTTTCAGAATGCCTTGAATAACTCAGAATTAATACAAAAGACCTTTTAATGACTGGGTTTCATGGGGAGGATTTTCAGGATGTTACGTTTGAGAAGGTAGACTATTCTGAGAAGCGGCTGTCGGGCAAGACCTTTTCCAACTGTACTTTTGTCTCCTGCACTTTTACCAAGACCATTTTTAATGCATGTACTTTTGAGGACTGCACTTTTGACAAGTGTGACCTGAGTATGGTGCAGGTGAAGGGTAGCACCTTCTCTCAGATAAAACTAAACGGATGCAAGGCGATCGGTATACTCTGGTTTGACATCCGCATTCCCTTTGCGCGGCATGCCTTTACCATATCCTGCGCGGACACTAATATCAGCTACAGTAGTTTCTTTGGGATGAACCTCAAGAAGGCAAAGTTTACCAGGTGCGTAGCCAAAGAAGTCGATTTCTCCGAATGCCATATGCAGGAGGCCGAGCTGAAGGGCTGCGATCTGGAGGGGGCGCGATTCTCAGGTACTGATCTCAGTGGCGCAGATCTATGCGGTGCGCAAAACTATCAGATAGATATACAGGGAACGAAGCTCAAGGGCGCAAAGTTTAGCCTGCCGGAGGCTACAGCGCTACTGGATAGCCTGGGGATCATCATAGACTAGTTGCGGCGGTTCATCTGGCCTACTACAAAGTAGAGGATATCTGCCGGGGCCACCGCCGGCGGATCAGGAAACTCCCCTTTCTCAAAGTTCTTGCCCAGGTAGTCTGAGGCAGCGATAGTAGTCTCACTCATGAGCAGCACCATAAAGATCATGATCTCCTCTGCACTCAGCTTGTGGCCGTCTTTGGCCTTCAGGTAGAGGTCATTGTAGAATGTGATGATGGTCTGCTCCCCGTTTGTGATCGAGAGCGCATAGCCAGCCTTTACCTCATTATCTGCACCGAAGACGAGCTCCGGCATATCCAGCCAGGTACCGGTCCGTTGGGTCTTGTCTCCCTCCTCTACGAGCAGGTCGTGCTTCTCATACTCGTAGTCTTCTATATAGTAGTTCATAGCACTTGTATTTATACTGGATATAGTGTTAAATCCGTGCCAAGTTTGAGATATGAATTGAGGACAACACTTTTTTAGACGCCCGTCCAAGCCATGATTTTCAACCACTTGTAAAGGTGTTATAAAATTTTAGTTGCAAATACCTTGGAATATCCACAGCTAAACTGTACTTTTGCAGTCCTTTTAGAAAAAGACAAAAAACACAATAACAAGTGGACGCATTAAGTTACAAAACCAAATCTCTGTCTGCCAGCGACGTAAAGCGCGAGTGGTACATAGTAGACGCTGAGGGCAAGACCCTCGGCCGTATGGCTACGAAGATAGCCTCTGTCCTCAGGGGCAAGCACAAGCCAACCTTCACTCCAAATGCTGACCGCGGTGACTACGTGATCGTGATCAACAGCGGCAAAGTAAGGCTGACGGGCAATAAGATGAACGTAAGTGACCGCGACCACTACACCGGTCACCCGGGTGGTCAGCGCCACCGCTCTCCAAAGGAGATCATCCAGAAAAACCCTAACGAGCTCATAGAGCTGGCTGTGAAGGGTATGCTGCCAAAGAACTCCCTCGGACGCCAGCAGTATAAGAAACTATTTGTGTATGCAGAGGCTGCGCACCCGCACACTGCCCAAAAACCTAAAGATCTATAATCATGAGCAAGGACAAAATAACTGTAGGCAGGCGTAAGGCAGCTGTAGCACGTGTAGTACTGCGCAGCGGCAATGGCACCATCACCGTAAACGGTAAAGACTATAAGGATTATTTCCCTCTGGATTTCATCCAGCAGAAGGTAGAGGCTCCTCTCAAGACTGCTGATGCATGGGGCAAGTTTGACGTGACTGTCAATGTATTTGGCGGTGGCGTGAAGGGCCAGGCAGAAGCTATCGTACTGGGTATCGCTCGCGCACTCGTGAATGATAACCCTGAGGTACGCCCGGCACTGAAGAAAGAAAAATTCATGCGTCGTGATGCACGTGAGGTAGAGCGTAAGAAGACTGGTCTGCGCAAGGCCCGTCGTCAGGAGCAATTCTCTAAGCGTTAATCGAAGAGGGACAGATTTAATAAAACTTATAATCGAAATAAAACAATGGCTAAAATATCTCATCAGGAACTGCTCGACGCAGGTGTACACTTCGGTCACCTCCGCAGGAAGTGGAATCCAAAGATGCTTCCATACATCTTCGCCGAGAAGAAAGGCATCCACATCATAGACCTGAATCGTACTATAGATAAGCTCGACGAGGCTGCTGCTGCTGTCAAGGCTATGGCTAAGGCCGGCAAGAAGATCCTCTTCGTAGCTACCAAGAAGCAAGCTAAAGAAGTAGTAAAAGAAGCGGCTACACGTGTGAATATGCCTTACGTCACTGACAGGTGGCTGGGTGGTATGCTGACCAACTTCCCTACTATCCGCAAGAGCGTAAAGAAGATGCAAAGCATCGAGAAAATGCTCGCTGACGGTACCCTGGAAAGCGTAACCAAGAAAGAAAAGCTCGTACTGAGCCGTGAGAAAGAGAAGATGGAGCGCGTACTGGGTGGTATCGCTGCTATGAATCGTGCCCCTTCGGCTGTATTCCTGGTAGACATCACGCATGAGCACATCGCTCTGAAGGAAGCTCAGCGCCTGAACATCAATACCTTTGGTATAGTAGATACAAACTCTGACCCTACTAAGGTAGATTTTGCTATCCCGGGCAATGATGACGCATCTAAGTCTATCTATATCCTGACCAACTTCATAGCCGATGCTATCGCTGAGGGCCTCGCAGAGCGCGCTACAGATGGCAAAGATGAATCAGAAGAAGAAGACAACAATGCTGACAACTTCGATCGCGTAGCTGGTCTCGATGAGGCTGCCGGCGACAAGAAAGAAGGCGGCCGTGGTCGTGGCAGGTCTGGTAGCGGCGGCGGCTCTGGCCGTAGCCGTATAGGCGGTGGCCCGGGCGGTGGAAACCGTGGCGGTGCAGGCGGACCTAAAAGATAATATCGACTTAATCGTCTGCTGATATTACTTGCCAAGTTGCCCTGCATCTTGGCAAGTCTTTTTAAGGAACAGCCGGTGACCTGAAAATCCGGCAAACAGTAACAGGACTCTTATTTTAAAACCAACAATAAAAGGATAATCAAAATGTCAACAATC
>JAFDYP010000301.1 GCA_018267355.1 Bacteroidota bacterium | reverse complement strand
TCTATGACTTGCGGATCAGATTGATTGACCAGTTGATCGCCGGGCACTTTGGCACGCTCGCTGTCATCACGTAGGTCTATGTGTATCTCAGAGCATGGGCCGCATGGGCCGGTATCGCCCATCTCCCAGAAGTTATCTTTCTTGTTACCTTTCAGGATGCGGTCTTCTGCTACGTATTTCTTCCACTCATTGTAGGAGTCCTGATCGAAGCCGAGATTTTCTTTCGGGTCGCCTTCAAACACGGTGACATAGAGACGGTCTTTCTCCAGTTTGTACACCTCGGTGAGCAGCTCCCAGCTCCACTGGATCGCTTCCTTTTTGAAGTAGTCACCAAAGCTCCAGTTTCCCAGCATCTCAAACATGGTGTGGTGGTAAGTGTCTACACCCACTTCCTCCAGGTCATTGTGCTTGCCGGAGACACGGAGGCATTTTTGAGTATCAGCTATGCGTTTGGCCGGTGGTGTTTGATTGCCGAGGAAAAAATCCTTGAAAGGCGCCATACCCGAATTAATGAACATCAGGGTAGGGTCATTTTTGACCACGATAGGAGCGGAGGGCACGATCTTGTGTCCTTTACTTTTAAAAAAGTCTAAAAAGGCCTGGCGTATCTCGCTGGATGTCATGTTCTTGGTCTCTAAGGATAATTTTTCGTAATCTTGTCACCCCGCTTTTGTAAGCGGGGGTGTAAAAATAGCAGAAAAGAGGACGATTTAAAGGCCTTTTGCCTGCGGGAACCTGTGTTTCATTTCTCTCATTAAAGGTTCTTTATCATGAAGAATGAAAAATACATATTCAACGCGCAAACGCTCAAGTACGAGAAGGCCGTAGTAGGCTGGGGCAAGAGGCTGCTGAACGTGTTTATGTTCATCTGTGCCTCCCTCGTTTTTTCGCTGCTCATATCGACCATCGTTTATAATTTCTTTGACTCACCAAAGGAGAAGATACTGCGTACCGAGCTGAATGGTATGAAGGAGCAGTATGAGATACTGGATAAAGAAACCAACCGCCTCAATGCCGTCCTTGAAGGCCTGCAGTACCGTGATGGCAATATCTACCGGGTGCTCTTTGAGAGTGACCCGATACCGGAGTCAGTATGGGAAGGCGGTGCCGGCGGCGTGAATAAATACAAGAAGCTGGAGCGCTATGACAACGGTGAAATGATGGTGGATGTCTCCAAAAAGGTAGACAAGCTGCGCCACCAGATGGCCATCCAGTCCAAAAGCTATGACGAGATAGCTACCCTGATCAAGGGTAAGGAGCAGATGCTGGCCTCCATCCCGTCTATACAGCCGGTCAAGAACCGTGACCTGGAGCGCATCGCATCGGGTTTTGGCTATCGGGTGGACCCGGTCTATAAGGTCACAAAATTTCACTCAGGCCTGGACTTCACGGCATCTATCGGTACGGAGATCTTTGCTACCGGTGATGGCGTGGTAGAGATGGTGGGCTTTGACTACGGCGGCTATGGCAATGAAGTGGTGATCAACCACGGCTACGGCTACAAGACGCGCTATGCGCACATGAGCCGCACCAAGGCGCGTGTAGGCCAGAAGGTAAAACGCGGTGAGGTAATAGGCTATGTGGGAAGTACAGGTAAGTCTACCGGCCCGCACGTGCACTACGAGGTGCTGAAGTCAAATGCCGCTATCAACCCGATCTACTTTTTCTACAATGATGTGACGGATGCGATGTTTGCCAAGATAGTGGATAGGTCTCAGAATGCCGGACAGACGCTGGATTGATTTCAGATTTGCGATTTCGGATTTCGGCAAGGTTGGATTTTGATTATTCCTTTTGTCTTGCTTTTGCTATGTTGCCATAAATAAAATTGCAACCATGACTAAGGACCAGATGAAGAACCGGACTAAGAAGTTCTCTATCGCTGCTGTGTGTATTACAAAAATATGGCGGCCGATGATATCAAGTATACTATCGGAAAACAGTTGCTACGTGCTGCAACCTCGGTAGGGGCTAACTACCGTGCTGCATGCAGAGCGAGGTCTACAGCAGAGTTTATAGCCAAACTTGGCATCTGCGAGGAAGAAGCGGATGAATGTACGTTCTGGATCGAGATATTGACTGAAGCCGGATATGAGAATCCTAAACTGAAAGCTTTTTGGAAAGAAGCTGACGAACTAACTAGTATATTTGTATCAACTATCAAATCAAGCAGGGCAAAACTGAAGGTTAAGAAAGGCTAAACTGCCGAAATCAAACATCCGAAATCCGAAATCTCACGTGCCGTACAAGGAGAAAGAAATAGAAAAACTCTACTACACCATCGGTGAGGTCAGTGAGATGCTGGGGCTGAATGCCTCTCAGATACGCTATTGGGAGACGGAGTTTGGTGAGCTGCGGCCAAAGAAGGATCGCAAGGGCAATCGCCTTTTCACCAAAGAAGATATAGAGACCATCCGCCTGATACATCACCTGGTCAAGGAGAAGGGCTTCACTATAGAAGGTGCCAAGGCCAAACTCAAGGGCGGTACTGACGATGCGATGAAGAAGATGAAACTCATCGAGTCCCTGAAGAAGTTGCGCGGCTTTCTTGAGGAGCTGAAGGGCCAGCTCTGAGGCGTTAAGTTTGTTTAACAAGGCCTTTCCCCCTCATACTAAAGTCTTTGGCACACCGTTGGAATAGCGTATCTTTATACAACTATTTCTGTATGAAACGCTTTGTCGCATTCTGTGTGTTTGCTGTCGCTGCCTGTACGGCAGTGGCGGGTCAGATAGATACTACCAAAATGATCAATGGCATGGTGCCGGCAGCTATGAAAGACACGACGGTCCAGCTGCATCAGGTCAACTACATCACCTTTAAAAATAAGGACGATCAGATGGAGTACTACAAAGACCTCTCGCGCATCCGTGCGGTGCTGCCATATGTGCGCGCTTCGAAAAAGCTCTATGCACAGCTGCAGGACGAAAAAGCCAATGATAGCAGGAGGGACTACCGCCACTTCCGCAAAGACCTGGAGAAGGATATGAAATCGAAGTTTGAGAAGGAGCTGAAAGACCTGACCATCAGCCAGGGCAAGGTGATGGTCAAACTCATCAACCGGGAAACCGGCAATAACTGCTACAAGATCATCAAAGATGTGAAAGGAGGCTTCTCTGCTTTCACCTGGCAGATAGTGGCGCGCCACTATAGCTATGACCTCAAAGAAGAATACGATCCGCACAAAGAATGGATACTGGAGCTGGCCATCAAGGCACTCGGCCCGGAATATGATCCTAACTAAACTTCAGGCTGATATAGTGTATTAATAGCTGCTGCTACCTCTTTGTCTGAGATGTTTCGCATGCACTTGAAGTGGCCTTTAGGGCACTCGTCATAGCCTATCTTGGAGCAGGGGCGGCAGCTCAGGCCTCTGACCTGCATGATCTTATTGTCTATCAGCGCGTGGCCATAGTAGGGGTACATGCCAAACTCAGGTACGGTATTGCCCCAGAGGGAGATGATCTTCTTTTTCAGTGCAGCGGCTATATGCATCAGGCCAGTATCATTGGTCGCTACGAGCTGTGACTGCTGTACTACAGAGGCTGACTGATTGAGCGTAAACTCGCCGCAGGCATTGTATGCCGGTATGCGCCCGGCTATCAGGCCATTCATCACAAATTTAGCATAGGCGCGGTCTTCCTTGCCACCCAACAGGACCACCGGCTTCCGCACTTTGTCTATGACCTCTATGATCTTTTCATTGGGAAACTGCTTCGTAGCCTGCTTGGCACCCACTACCCAGGCTATATAGCCATTGTGAAAATCTGCGGGCAGTGTGTTTATGTCTACTACATCCTTCTCTGGGATAAAATAGTCCAGCCCTGCGCCATCATTGACCACGCCCAGCGGGCGGCAGGTATCGAGATAGCGGTCTACTATGTGCTCGTCCGGCAGGCGGTTGATCTTGAACGTCGTCAACAGGAACTTCTCTATGTTGAGCTTGTCGAATGAGTGAGATCTTACACCCAGACAACGCTTGATGATAAAGCTGCGGAGATTGTGGTGCAGGTCTATGATCAGGTCGTAGTTCTCCTTTTTGAGTCGGCCTATACAGCGCTCCAGACTCTCACCGTATAGCTGCACCTTGTCTATGTATGGATTGCTGGCTACCAGCTTTTCGTAGCTGCGCTTGGTGAGGAAATGCACCTCTGCGCCGGTCTGCTGTTTCAGGCAGCGGACTACTGGTGTGGTGAGCACGATATCACCGATAGATGAGAAGCGTATGACGAGTATTTTCACTGTAGCTTATTCCATGTATTGACCTGCCTCATGCACGTAGAATGCGGCACCGAGTTTCATCCTTTCGATAATCTCCGCAGGGAGCGTTTTTACTATCTTGCCCGGAGAGCCGAGCACCATAGAGTAATCAGGCACTTCCATGCCTTCTGTCACGAGCGCATTGGCACCTATGATGCAGCAGTTGCCGATCTTGGCATTATTGAGTATTACGGCGCGGATGCCTATCAGGTTATTATCGCCTATGGTGCAGCCGTGTATCACAGCTCCGTGGCCTATGATATTCTCCTGGCCCACAGTCACTGTCACGCCCGGATCGGTGTGGAAGATGACACCATCCTGTATATTGGTGCGATCGCCTATCACGATCTTCTCCATATCAGCACGGATGATAGCGCCATACCAGACGGAGCAGTTGTCGCCGAGCGTGATATCTCCTAGCAGGGTGGCATTGGGGGCTATGAAAACATCTTTGCCCTTTTTGACCATGGAGGCCAGCTTGTCAGTGAATTTGCCCATGGGTGCTAAGATAGTATTTGTGTGGATATGAGCAGGTTCGGGACTTATTCACGCTTGTTCTTTACCCGCAGGGCATTCCCTATATTCGTCACCTTATCATGTGATGTATGAAAAGTCAAGACTGGACTGACAATAAACTCTTTCTGCTGGATGCCTATGCGCTGATCCGCACGCCGCTGGTCAATAGCAAGGGCATGAATGTCTCTGCCATCAGCGGCTTCACCAGTACGCTCATAGAGCTGATCAATAAAGAAAAGCCGACGCACATGGCCGTGGTCTTTGACCTGGGCAAGACGAATAGGGAGATAGAGCATGAGTTCTATAAGGCTAACCGTGCAGATACACCTGAGGATATCAAAAACTCTGTGCCGTGGATCTGCGAGATCATCAAGGCCATGAATATCCCGATACTACAGCTGGAGGGCTACGAGGCGGATGATATCATAGGTACTATAGCAAAACGCAAGGCTGCTGAGGGCCACCTGGTCTATATGGTGACACCGGACAAGGACTACGCGCAGCTGGTGGGTGAGAATATCTTTATCTACAAGCCGGGCCGCCAGGGCAGTGATGTAGAGATACTGGGGCTGCCGGAGATCAAAGCGCAGTGGGAGGTAGAGCGCCCGGAGCAGGTGATAGACATACTCGGCCTATGGGGCGATTCAGTAGATAATATACCCGGCATACCGGGCGTAGGAGAGAAAACCGCCAAGAAGCTGATGGCCGAATATGGCTCGATGGAAAACATCATAGCCAATGCCGATAAGATCAAAGGTAAGATGGGCGAGAATATCAAGGCCCATGCTGAGCAGGGCCTGATCTCAAAAAAACTAGCCACGATACAGCTCGATGTGCCGATAGACGTGACGGACGAAGAGCTGCATATAGATGAGCCGAATAAAGAAAGGCTGACGGAGCTATTTGCCGAGCTGGAGTTTCGTACGCTGGGCAAGCGGATACTGGGCGAGACCTACAGCGCAAACTCTGACATAGCGCGTACGAAGGGTGTGCCTGCAGCAGGAGGTCAGGCGGATCTCTTTGGAGCTGCCGTAGAGGCACCGAAGCCGGCAGGGGCGGATAAGAAAGAAGATATGCTGCCTATAGTCACGCACGGCAGGAATATCACAAACACTGAGCATAAATACCTGAAAGTAGGCGATGGGCTGGACCTCACGCTGGATGAGCTGGTGGCGAGGCTACAGGCGCAGCCGGAGTATTGCTTTGACACGGAGACCACGGGGCTGGACTACTTCGTACTCGATATCGTGGGACTGTCGTTTTCTTTCCAGAATGGAGAGGCCTACTATGTGCCGTGCCCGGCAGATGAGGCTGGTGCCATGGCGATCATCAGTAAGCTGAAGCCGATACTGGAAGATAACACGAAGCTCAAGATAGGCCAGAATATTAAGTATGATATGCACGTGCTCCACAAATATGGGATAGAGGTATCACTACCGATCTATGACACGATGGTGGGCCACTATATAGCGGAGCCGGACCTGAAGCAT